>DASSJW010000698.1:0-4598 GCA_035690995.1 Xanthobacteraceae bacterium | reverse complement strand
CGCCCATCCTTCGAGACGGCCCTTCGGGCCTCCGCAGGATGAGGCGGATGCTCCGCGATCATGCCTAGACGCGACCACGCCCGATTGCGTGTAAGATCGGGCACCGGCGCGCGGCGCGCCAACGGGGAGCGACTGATTGGTTCCGGAACTGGCCTCCAGCACGATGCGGCGGAGCCTGCGGCTCGCCTCCGGCCTCGTGCTCTTCACCTACATCACCGCCCATCTCGTCAACCACGCGCTCGGCCTCGTCTCGCTCAAGACCGCCGAAGCCGGGCTCGAATTCGCGGTCGAGGTCTGGTCAAGCCCGCTCGGGACGGCGCTGCTCTACGGCGCCTTCGCGATCCATTTCGTGCTCGCGCTCTGGTCGGTGTACGAACGGCGCACCTTCCGCCTGCCGCCGCTCGAACTCCTGCGCATCGCGCTCGGCTTCACGCTGCCGATCCTGCTGATCGGGCACGCCGCCAATACCAGGCTGGCGTGGGAGCTGTTCGGGATTCCGTCGGACTACGCGCGGGTGGTGGCCAACCTCTGGTTCGCGGACGCGCAGGGCACGCAGCTCGGCGTGATGGCGCCGGGCTGGGTGCACGGCTGCCTCGGGCTGCATTTCCTGCTCAACCGCAGGCCGCTCTATCGCAAACTGCGCTACGTGCTGTTCGCCTTCGCGCTGCTCATTCCGGTGTTTTCGGGGCTGGGATTCATCACCATGGCGCGGGAGCTCGCAGTCAACGCCGCCGCGGCCGCCGCCGCCGCGGACTATCTCGGGCCCGAGCACGCGGCCGAGCGCCTGGCGCTGGCGCAATGGCGCAACGGGCTGCTGCTCGGATATTTCGGCATCATCGGCGCGACCTTCGCCGCGCGCGCAGTGCGCAACGCGCTCGAACGCGGCCGCCGCCACCTGGTCACGATCTCGTATCCGGGCCGCACCGTGCGGGTGCCGCGCGGCTGGTCGGTGCTGGAAGCGAGCCGCAGCTTTCACCTCCCGCACGCCTCGATGTGCGGCGGGCGCGCGCGCTGCTCGACCTGCCGGGTGCGGGTCAGCGCGGGCGAGGCGGCCTGTCCGCCCGCGGCCCTCGACGAGCGCGCGGCGCTCGAGCGGATCGGCGCGCCGCCCGACGTACGGCTCGCCTGCCAGCTGCGCCCGAAGGGCGACCTGTCGGTGATCCCGCTGGTGCGCACGGAACGGCCGAACTACCGCCCGACCGCGCCCCGGCGCAGCGCCGAGCGCGAGGTGGCCGTGCTCTATTGCGACTTCCTCAACCGCGCCGAGCTCGCGGCCGACCACATGCCGCAGGACCTGCTCTATGTGCTCACGCTCTACATCGAGGGGCTCAGCAACTGCATCCGCGCGGCGCAAGGCGCGATGAGCTACGTCGAGCTCGACAGCCTGTGCGCGCTGTTCGGGCTCGAGCGCGCGCCGGCGCGGGCGGCGCGCCAGGCGCTGCAGGCCGCCGGCGCGATCGAGAAGGTGATGACCGAGCTCAACGAACGGCTGGGCCGGCAGTGGAACTGCAAGGTGACGCTGGCGGTCAGCATCCATCTCGGCCGCGCCGTGGTGGGCGAGGTCGGCGCGTCCGACCCGCCGACGGTGATCGCCATCGGCGAGGCGGTGGACGCGGCCAACGAACTGCGCAAGGCCGCGGCGGCGCGCGGCGCGGCCTTCGCGATCTCGCAGACGGTCTATGCGGCGGCCGGCGTCGAGCCGCCGCCAGCGGAAACGATCATGGTCGCCTCTGCGACCGCGGCGGCAGCGATCCCGGCCATGCTGTCCGCCGCCGCCCCTGCCCTGCCGGCCCCGGCGGCGCTGGGGGGCGAGCCGCGCGCGGCGTTGCAGCGGCTGCTGGGCCAGTGAGCGCAGCGCCGGCATCTTCAGGCAGGGAGCCACGATCGGACTGCCGGCGGGAACCGGCCCGGGCAAAGCTGCGGCAGCGGATCTAGAGCGGGATGATTTTTCGTCGAGTCATCATCCCGTTTTTTTTGTTCGTGCGTGATCTTTTCCGAAAACCGGTGCCCACTTTTCGGGATCACGCACTAGCTCACGTCCCAGGTCGGAAACAGCAGCGTGCCGGCGCTGCGCTCCGTCACGCCGGCCGAGGCTTGCGCCGCCGATGGAAACGCTCGCCGCAGTTCAGCGGGGTAAATTGCGTAGGTTCCGCCGCGCAGCTTGCAGGCCGGCAGCTGACCAGTTCTGATCGCGCGGTAGATGGTGGCCTTGGTGACACCTGCGGCCCGTGCCGCACTGCGTGGCGTGTGCATTCGCAACCGGTTTGATGACGCCGAAACGACGTCCGCTATGCTCCCATGCAGTCGTTAAGGACCGGTTAAGCTATGGGGCCGCGCCAAGGCGGACGTCATTGGAATCCCGGGGGCCTCGAGGCGCCTGTTGTTGCAGAGGCCGACAGGAATCGGCGGGCGCTCATGCCTGGAACGTGCTGTTGCCCTACTCCTCGAATCCGCTGGACTCCTGATGGCCCTTGGACGCAGGGACAGGCCCGCGAACCGCGCTGGCCTCGCCTTCCACGATGCGCTTCGAAGCTTCTGGACTAGGCTCTGCCGGGCGTTTCGCCGGCTCGTTGCTTTGTCCCGCGAACTCTTGACGCCAGCGATGATATGTCGCCGCACTGATACCGGCCTGACGAGTCGCATCGGCAAGGCGCTGGCCCTGCGAAACCAAAGCATCAATGTGACGCAGCTTGGCGGCGATCTCCGCAGGGGTGAATCGCTTTGTCGGCAGATCCGAACTTGACGGGGAGCCAGGCGGCTTGTCGCGGGAGGCCGTCCCCCTGGACGAACCAACCCCTGTCGTCACGGCTGTCGCCTGTTCGCGGCCCGGCAGCACCACCACGCGCGTACCAACCTTGACGCGGGAGTGCAGGTCCGTGATGTCCTCGTTGGTGAGCCGGATGCAGCCCGAGGAGACGAAGGTCCCGATGGTGGACGGCTGATTGGTGCCGTGAATGCGATAAATGGTGTCACCGAGATAAAGCGCGCGCGCGCCAAGCGGGTTGCCATCGCCGCCGGCCATGAAGCGCGGAAGGTAAGGCTGGCGCTCGATCATCTGCTCCGGTGGATTCCAATCGGGCCATTCCGCCTTCCTGGAAATTCTCTCCGCGCCGGACCAGGTGAAGCCCTCGCGGCCGACGCCAATCCCGTAGCGCAGCGCCTTGCCTTGGCCGAGCACGAGATAGAGATAGGTGTTCGGCGTATCAACGATGATCGTGCCGGCCGGCTCCTTGGTGTAGTAGTCGACCAGCGTGCGCCGAAACTGCGGCGGCAGTTCCTTCCTGGGACCGGTCTCAGGCCGCACCTCGGGCGGCAGCGCCACCATGTTACGCGAATCGACATTGCGCGAATCGACAGGGGTCGATCCGGTGGCGTCCCTTGATGTGGCGGCATCGTAAAATGCGCGATCGGGATCGAGTGGAATGGGTTGGTTCGGCGAACCTTGCGGAGGTGGATACGCACGGGGCGGATAGTATTGCGCCCACGCCTGTTGCGCCCAAGCGTGGCCGACCGGCGCTGCGAGCCCGATCAGCATTGCCGCAATGATTCCGGCTCTGAAGAAAACCACTCGCCCCTCCCTTCAGACCGCAAACCAATCATCTCACAACATGGGCACATTCAAGACCGACGTCGAATTTCAACGCGCATTCCGTGCCGAGAGCTAACCGGTTACCGTTCTCGTCGTCGGGAACTCGTAGCGGGAACTTTCACATCCCGGTTCCCGCCACGCGCAAGGCAAAAGGTTGGAGCAGGTAAGGCAGACGAGTCGCACAATCACCGAACCGAACTGATCGCGAGGCGCGTTTGCCAATCGTTAACCGTCTCGTGCGCACCGTCGCGCACCGGGTCTCGTCGCACACGCGATCCTTCGATGCTGTGGGAGATAACATGACCGCACTGTCACTCAGCCAAGCTGCAGGGGCCACCGGAGTGGCCAAGATCACCATCACGCGCGCCCTCAAGTCCAGGTGGCATGCGGCGACCCGCAAGCAAGACGGCAGTTACGAGATCGACACCGTTGCACCGGCTTCGTCGGAGAGACGCGTGCGATCACTCATCCCCTGGCGCAGGGCCGCGGAGGCGAGGGCTGACGCCGAGCTCAGGCAACAGTTGGCTTTGGCCGAGGAGCGACTGGCAGACCTCAAGACCGCACTCGATGACATGCGGGCGCAGCGAGACGCATGGCAAGCGATGGCACAGGCGCGCATACGGCCGTCGCCGGCGTCTGCCACGTCACGATGGCCGTGGCTGCGCTCGGCCGGATGATGGCGGAGGCGCGCCTTCGCTGAGGGGGCGCCAGCACGCCAATCATTCGGCCAGCACGTGTACGCATAAAGCGCACTGCGCAGCTGAACGTCCGCTATCGGGGGCAACCCGGACATTATTTGCTCATGGCGGGCTTTACCGGGTTTGACCCACGGCAGTCATCGGGACGCATCCGCGGAACGGGCGTTACGGAACCTTGGTCCGGCTGGCTTAGTCCGACTTGATGTTGGCGCCTCGGATCACGTTGCCCCACTTCTTGGTGTCGGCTGCGATGAGCTTGTCGAAGTCGGCAGGCGAGCCCGCAAGCAGCGTGCCGCCGAGGTCCATCAGCC
>DASSJW010000697.1:0-3888 GCA_035690995.1 Xanthobacteraceae bacterium | reverse complement strand
GGTCCAGCGCGAGCCGTTTCATCGCGATCAGGCAGGCGCCGAGATGGGATTCGTGCGGCGGATCGAACGTGCCCCCGAACAGGCCGATGCGCATCCCGGGGGCATGGGGCGGAAGCGAGACGCGGGATGACGGCATCACGCGTCTCGCACACCGATCATCATCGCGTCCGCGCCGGCGCAGGCCGCGTGGATATGCCTGCGTCGGCCGCCAGGCCGGAACGCCCCCCATGCGCTCACGGTCTGATCTGCCCCGAACCGCGCACGCGATATTTGAAACTGGTCAGCTGCTCCGCTCCCACCGGCCCCCGCGCATGAAAGCGGCCGGTGGCGATGCCGATCTCCGCGCCGAAGCCGAACTCGCCGCCGTCGGCGAACTGGGTGGAGGCGTTGTGCAGGACGATCGCCGAATCGACTTCGTTGAGGAATTTTTCCGCGGTGGCGCCATCCTCGGTCACGATCGAGTCGGTGTGGTGCGAGCCGAAGCGTTCGATATGCCCGATCGCGTCGTCCACGCCGTCGACGACCTTGGCGGAGATGACGGCGTCGAGATATTCGGTCGACCAGTCCTCCTCGCTCGCCGCCTTCACGCGCGGGTCGACGGCGCGCGTCTCCTTGTCGCCGCGGACCTCGCAGCCGGCATCGAGCAGCATGGTGACCAGCGGCTTGAGATGCGTCGGCGCCGCCGCACGATCGACCAGGAGTGTTTCCGCGGCGCCGCAGACCCCGGTGCGCCGCATCTTGGCGTTGAGCAGGATGGTCTTGGCCATGTCGAGCTTGGCCGCCCGGTCCACGTAGACATGGCAGATGCCCTCGAGATGCGCGAACACCGGCACCCGCGCTTCCGCCTGCACCCGTGCGACCAGGCTCTTGCCGCCGCGCGGGACGATGACGTCGATGGCGCCGTCGAGACCGGCGAGCATCATCCCGACCGCGGCGCGCTCGCGCGTCGGCACCAGCGCGATGGCCGCCTCCGGCAGCGCGGCGGCGCGTAGTCCCTCGATCAGCGCGGCATGAATCGCCCGGTTCGAGCGGTGGCTGTCGGAGCCGCCGCGCAGGATCGCTGCGTTGCCGGCCTTGAGGCACAGCGCGGCCGCATCGGCGGTGACGTTGGGCCGGCTCTCGTAGATGATGCCGACGACGCCGAGCGGCACGCGCACGCGCTCGATGGTCATGCCGTTCGGCCGCGTCCAGCGCTCCGTCACCAGCCCGATCGGATCGGCCAGCGCACGCACGACGTCGAGCGCGTCGGCCATCGCGGCAACCCGCTTGTCGTCGAGCGCGAGGCGGTCGAGCAGCGCCGGCGTGGTGCCTGACGTCTTGGCCTCGGCCAGGTCCTGCGCATTGGCGGCGAGGATATCGGCCTTGCGCGCGCGGATCGAAGCCGCCATCGCCGCGAGCGCCTGGTCCTTCTGTGCCGTGGATGCGCGCGCAAGCGCATGCGCGGCGGCCTTCGCGCGCCGGCCGATGTCGTGCATCAGGCCGGCAATGTCGGAGCCCTCGACCGTCTTGAGCGGAGCCGCCATGACGAAATCCATGTTCTGAGCATTTCTCCCTATCACGTTCGGGGCAATCCCGCGAGACCGCACTTATTGCCGCGCTGGCGGGGGAGATGTAGTGACACAAGGGCAGGGACGCAGGGGGAGAGATGATGAGGCTCAAGGATCAGGTGGCGATCGTCACCGGCGCCGGTCGCAATATCGGCGAGGAAATTGCCAGGCTGTTCGCCGCCGAGGGCGCCAAGGTTGCGGTCGTCGACCTGGACAAACCGCGCGGCGAGCGGGTCGCGGATGCGATCCGGCAGGCCGGCGGCGAGGCTGAGCTGTTCGCGGCCGACGTCTCCCGGGGCGGCGACGTGGCGGCGCTGGTCAAGGCGGTGGTCGATCGCTTCGGCCGCGTCGACATCCTCGTCAACAATGTCGCGATCTCCGACAACAAGCACATCTTCGACATCACCGAGGAGGAGTGGGACCGGGTGCTGGCGGTGACGCTCAAGAGCCAGTTCCTCATGGGCAAGCATGTCGGCCAGCAGATGGCGGCGCAGGGCACCGGCGGGCGGATCGTCAATGTCGGCTCGACCTCGGGCTTCATGGGGCGAAGCCGCGCGGTCGCCTATTCCGCCGCCAAGGGCGGGGTCGCCAATCTCACGCGCGCGATGGCGGCGCAACTGGCGCCGCACAAGATCCGGGTGAACGCGATCGTGCCGAACAAGATCGGCTCGCCGGTCGGCAAGGACGAGTTCGATGCGTCGCGCCCGGTGCCGAACATGGCCAAGCGCCCGGGCCTGCCGCAGGAGGCCGCCAAGGCGGTGCTGTTCCTGGTGAGCGAGGATTCCTCGTTCGTGTACGGCGCCAATCTGTTCGTCGACGGCGGCGTCTCGGCGATGGATTTGTCGTAGTCGCTCGACCACGTCTGGCGCGGTTCACGAGAAGTGCCGCGCACTAGGTGCGCTCCCTCCCCCGCTTGCGGGGGAGGGTTGGGGTGGGGGCACGCGAGCACGAGTTCTAATGCCTGCCCCCTCCCTGTCCCTCCCCCGCAAGCGGGGGAGGGGACGATGTGGCGCCAGTGTGCCCTCGCGTCGCGAGCGTCAGTCGTAGGTTGGGTCGAGCGCTCGCGAGACCCAACATCCCCCGGTGCGATCGAGATTGTTGGGTCTCGTAAGAACTCGACCCAACCTACGTCTACGTCGTCGCAACACGGTCCCCCGTCCACTTCGGCGCGTTGGTCGCCTTGATGCGGCGCGCGTCCTTGACCAGTTCCTTGATCGCGCCGGTGACCGGCAGCGAGAGCCCGGCCTTGTCGGTGAGGTCCGCGACGATCTGCATGTCCTTGAGCGCCCAGGTGAACGAGATCATGTCCCATTCCTTGAGCGCGTCCGAGGCGCCCGAGCTCATCAGCAACGCGGCGCGCAGCTTGGCGAGATCGATGCCGGTCGATTCCGCCAGCCGGCCGGCTTCGATCAGGCCCACGGCATTGATCCACAGCAAGAGGTTGTTCATGGTCTTGCCGACCTGGCCGTGGCCGACCTCGCCGAGATGGGCGTAGTCCGAGCAGAAGCAGCCGTAGACCGCCCGGCCGCGCTCGACCACGTCGGGCTTGCCGCCGACCAGGGCCAGCAGCGTCCCTTCATCCGCGGCGAAACGCCCGCGGCAGATCGGCGCGTCGAGCACGCCCACGCCTTGCGCCTGCGCGCGCTGGTCCAGCGCCTTGACGGTGTCGGGCTTGGCGGTCGACGAGACAGCGATGATCGAGCCCGGCGCGAGATCGGCGAGCAGTCCCTCCGCTCCGAGCACGACCGCGTTGATCTCGTCGTCGTAGCCGACGCCGATGATGACGAAATCGGCGGCGCGCGCGACCTCGGCCGGAGTCTTGACCGCGGTGGCGCCGGCCTCGCGCGCCTTGGCCAACTGCTTGTCGTCGATATCGCAGGCGGTCACGGGGTAGCCGTGCTTGACCAGGTGCTTGAGCATGGCGAGCCCCATGCGCCCGACCCCAACGATGCCGACCCGCTCCTTCCCTGCGTTTGCCATTGATCCCTCCTTGGTCATGCGCGGGCTTGACCCGCGCATCCATCCCTTACGACAAGGATGGGTCGAGCCCGGCAACGACGTTTGTCGTTACGCCTTCGCTTTCAACATCGCCGCCAGCGGCTTGGCCGCATCGGCGAGATCGTTGGCATCGAGCGCCACCCTGCGCTCGACCAGGCGGCGGGCCATCGCCATGTCGCGCTGCGCGTTGATGCCGGCGGCATAGACGAGGTGCGCCCCGTCGAGCTCGAACAGGATCGTGCCGCCGGTCCCGAGCGGGCGCCGCACGCGCGCGCTCGGCTGAGCGATCGGCCAGCCCATGCCCTGGATGTACATGTCGTATTGCTCGGACCAGAACGACGGC
>DASSJW010000696.1:0-2211 GCA_035690995.1 Xanthobacteraceae bacterium | reverse complement strand
CGGACCATTGCGAACTGGGCGCTTCCGTCAACCCATCGGATCGTCGGCGCGGCAGCCGCAAGATCGTCGGAGAGTTCCGCCGGCAGGGCATCAAGTTCCAGAACACCGACCCGCTTTACCGAATCGTCTTTGGCCAACCGTTCGCCCAGCAGCACCCCCGGCCGGGGTGTGCTGATGACATCGCTGACCGGATTGGTCGAGCGGATCCAGTCGGCCACACGGTTCGACAACGCCGTAGCGAAAGCCAATCGACCGGTCATCGGCAGGAGCAGCAAGCCTTCCGACCAGTAGGGGGTGAAGCCGGTAAGATAGGTTACGGCGCTCGGTCGTACGAGATTGGTGTAGATGATGAAGGCGTCAAGGCCGGCACTTTTCATCCGGACGCGCAGGCGGGCGATTCTCGCATCGAGCACCTCGAGCGGCAGCTCCTGCGGGTTCCATTCCATCAAGCCGCGGCGCATGACTTGACCCGATCAGCCCGGAACGCTGAAAAGCTCGCGCGGGGTTTTGGTCAGGACCTCGCACCCGTCCCGAGTGACGATGACCGCGTCGCCGAGCACGAGATAGCCCACCGCAGGGTGGTAGGTGTTAGGATGCACGATCAGCGTCATGCCCGCATCGATCCGCGTCGTGACGTCTTCCAGCAGATGCGGCTTGCTGTCGGCGAACAGTCCCATGCCGTGCCCCCGCACTCGTGTGTATTTGTTGGTCGTGTATTCACCCAGTCCGTGTTTGCGGAAGACGTCATTCTCTGCGCGGGCGATATCAGCGGCGACGATGCCGTCGCGCACAACAGCGATTCCCGCTTCCATCGACTCGCGAAAGAGCGCGTGAGCGCTGCGCTGCTCTGCGCTGGGTTCGCCGACGACCAGTGTGCGGCAGATCTGAGCATAATAGCCGTCAACGCAGGGCGTCAGTTCGGTCGTGACCAGATCTCCACGCTTGAGCCGCTTGCCGCTCGGAGGCGTCATGCCGCGTACTTCGACGCCGCCGACGCCAATGATCTGGAAATTGTCATCAACGCCGTTGGCGCGGAAGAAGGCTTCCGATTCAGCGATCAGTTCGTAGTCCGGCCGGCCGGAGCGCGCAGCGTTCATGAAGACCCGATACCCTTCGTCGGCAACCTTCGCCGCGCGGCGGATTGCGGCGACTTCGGACTCCATCTTGCCCATCAGCAAGCGATCAACGAAGGCGGTCTGGTCGCTGATATTGAGCACCTTGGCGCGAGCAGCGATCCGGCGCGGGAGAAGGCGTTGTGGCGCGGCCCCGATCCGATAATTGCGCAACCGGTCCAGTACGGTATCGACCTCGGCGATCAGATCGGTTGCGTGGATCACTTCGGCGGTGGGGCAATCCAATTCAGCACGGTCAACCTCGAGAGGGCTGTCGAGGTAGAGGGTGACATGGCCGTCGTTGCGGACCAGTGCCAGCGCCTGTCCCTCGATTATACCGAAGTCCGTGGCGTAACGCAGATAATCGCACTGCCAGGCATTGCCATAGACGAGCAGCATATCGAGGCGGGCTTCCGCCATCGCCCCGATGAGACGTGCCCTGCGATCGTCTCCGATCATGTCCATTCCGTTGCAGAAGTTTCGCAAATGGCATTGGAGCATATTGCGAAGCTGGGTTCATGCTACCTAGGTGCAGATTCTTCCAGTTGAGGTGACCGCTCAGACCTCCTCGGCCTGCCGCTTGCGCACGCTCTCGATCAGCGACGCCCGCAGCAGATAGGCGCGATGGGCCGCCGGATCGGCTGCGGTCGCGCGCAGGGCCGCGTTGCTCTTGGCGCGCGTGGCCGGATCCTTCTCCTCCAGCCGCTTCTTGTTGGCGATGGTCTGCTGCTGGACATATTCGACGTTCAACGGCCGGCGAAACCGGTCGTACAGATCCAGAATATCCGGCGCCACCTCGCGGCGGATGACGCGGCCCAACAGCGTGGACAGCTCGACGCCGTCATGGATTCCGAAATTCAGGCCGAGCCCGCCGAGCGGGTTGTTGACGTGGGCGGAATCGCCGGCGAGGAAGGCACGGCCCTTGCGGAACGACGCGGCGACGCGCTGATGCACGTTGTAGATATTGCGATGGACGACGGGATACGCGCCGGTCTTCGGAAAGAACCGTTGCAGCCGCGCCTGCACGGCCGCCTCGTCGAAGGCTTCGTCCTCGCTTTCCATCAGCCGGGTGGGGAACACGACGCGCCAAAGACCCTTG
>DASSJW010000695.1:0-5358 GCA_035690995.1 Xanthobacteraceae bacterium | reverse complement strand
CTCGATGGTGGCAATCAGTCCCGACATCGATGCGGCAGGCGCCTTTTGCTATCAGGATTGGTTCGTGCGACGGCGTTATAGCGGGACCGAGCCGCACTCGGATAGGCCAAAGCGATCGACCGCGGTTGACATCGGATAACGGAGCACGGAAGAGGGAGCGCACAACGCCACCACCCCGTGCCATCTTGCCTGCGCGGGCTCGATATCAGCCGCCGTCCCCGCCCGTCCTCTTGATTCCGATGTCCATCGTCTCGCCCCCGCTCACCGCGCATTTCGCCCCGCTCGCCGGCGACTACGACGTCGTGCTCAGCGACGTCTGGGGGGTCGTGCACAACGGCGCCGTCGCCTTTTCCGAGGCCTGTGATGCGCTTGCACGTTTTCGCCAGCAGGGGGGCACAGTGGTGCTGATCACCAACGCGCCGCGGCCGGGCGACACGGTGGCGCGACTCACGCTCGATCCATTCGGCGTGCCGCGCGCCGCCTATGACGGCATCGTGAGTTCGGGCGACGTGACGCACGCGCTGATCGCGGCACGCGCCGGCCAGCGGGTATTCCATATCGGGCCGGCGCGGGATCTGCCGATCTTCGACGGGCTCGACGCCCCTACCGCCGCGTTGGAGCACGCAGACTATTCGGTCTGCTCGGGCCTCACCGACGACACCGTGGAAACGCCGCACGATTACCACGATCTGATCGAGCGGATGCGCGCGCGTGCGCTTCCGATGATCTGCGCCAATCCCGACGTGGTGGTGGAACGCGGCGACAAGCTCGTCTATTGCGCCGGCGCGATCGCCGACCTCTATGCCGCCGCCGGCGGCAACGTGATCTACGCAGGCAAGCCCTATCGGCCGATCTATGAGCAGGCGCTCGCCATCGCCGAGGCGGCGCGCGGCCGGCCGGTGGAGCACGGACGTGTGCTGGCGATCGGCGATTCGGTGCGCACCGACATCAAGGGTGCCGAGGCCTTCGGGATCGACTCCCTGTTCGTCACCGCCGGCATCCACGCCGAGGAGCTCGGCGCCCGCAATAATCCCGACACGTCCGCGCTTTCGGATATCTTCGCGGCCGCCGGCGTGGCGCCGAAGGCGGTCATGCGCCGGCTGAACTGGTAGTCAGGTGCATTTCCATTGAACAGAGCCGATGGCCTTGCGATGACAGCCCGGACCATGATCAAGCTTGGTCATCGCTGCTGATCCGAAACCTCGTTCCGTCCGCCCGGCCATGACCGACCAGTTGCTACCGACCCATCCGTTCGTCGTGGTCCATGGCGAAGCATCGCCCAACCACGCGCTCGATGGCGCGGTGCTTGCCATCGGCAATTTCGACGGGGTTCACCGCGGCCACCGCGCCGTCATCGCCGCCGCGCGCACCCGCGCCGAGGCGCTGGGCCGGCCGGCGGCCGCGCTCACTTTCGAGCCGCATCCCCGCGGCTTCTTCCGGCCGAACGAGCCGCTGTTCCGGCTTACCGACGAACGCGCGAAGCTGCGGCTCCTGGCCGCCACCGGGCTCGACGGCGCGATCGTGCTGCGCTTCGACGCGGCGCTGGCAGGTCTCTCCGCGGCGGATTTCGTCGCCCGCATACTGGTCAAGCGGTTCGCGGTCGCCGGCGTTACCATCGGCTTCGATTTTCATTTCGGTCTCAACCGTGCGGGTTCGCCCGAATATCTCGCGGCGCAGGGCGCAAAGCTCGGCTTTGCGGTCGACATCGTCCCGCGCTTTGAAGATCAGGGGCGGCCGGTTCGTTCCGGTCCGATCCGCGCCGCGCTTGCCGCCGGTCGCATCGGCGAGGCGAACGAGCTTCTCGGTTATCCATGGTTTGTCAGCGCCGAGGTGGTCCATGGCGACAAGCGCGGGCGGGAGCTCGGCTATCCCACCGCCAATCTGCGGCTCGACCCCGACTGCGACCTGAAGCACGGCATCTATGCAGTGCGCGTGGCTGCGGGCGCGCGCTGTTACGATGGCGTCGCCAGCTTCGGACGGCGGCCGATGTTCGACCAGGGCACCGTGCTGCTCGAAGTCTTCCTGTTCGATTTTACCGGTGACCTCTATGGCGAGGTCATCGACGTCGCCTTCATCGATTGGATCAGGCCGGAGCTTAAATTCGACAGCATCGAAGATCTCATCCGCCGCATGGACGAAGATTCACGCCGCGCGCGCGCCATGCTGGCGGCCGCGCCGGACGCATTCCCAAAGCTGGGTCGCCTGTCGGGCTAGTGCGTAATCCCGAAAAGCGGGCACCGGTTTTCGGAAAAGATCACGCACAAACAAAAAGCTAGAGCGGGGTGATGACTCGACGAAAAAGCATCCCGCTCTAGGACTCGGGATCCGCGTCGTCGGCGGCGGCCTGGGATCGGTCGCGCCCGACCCATTCCCTCGCCAGGCCCGCCGCAAGCAGCCCGACCGCCGCGAGCGAGATGAGCTTGCGCCAGCCGATCGTCTGGCCGATCTGATATCCGATCCCCAGGAGCTTCGGATCGAGCAAGGGGGCAGCGCTGTTGCGGGCGGCGAGTTCGAGGCGGGCGCTCTCGATGTTGTGGCGCCGGATCATGACGCAGGCCACAGCGGCGATCGCGGCAACGACCGCGAACACCGCCGCGAGTATCAATCCGGCAACCATCCCGTCATAGAGATCGGACAGCCAGACGAAGGCTGCGACCAGAAGAAAAACCACGGTCACCACGACAGCGACGACCGCGATGATGGCCCAGATCGCGATCTGGCTGCTCAAGCCGGTCCTGACTTGTGCCCTGAGCGTGAAATAACGGAGCCAGCCGCTCATGCGCGCAACCCTTCATGCCCGACAAGGGTGGCGTCGGCGGCGCTCAGCTCAACAGATCTGCGGCCGTCGCGGTCAACGCCGCCAGGTCGCACCGAACAGGAATCCGATCCCCACCGCGAGGGCGAGCGTGGTGTAGGGGCGGTGCTTGAGCGACTCGTCGATGGCATCGACCATGTTGTCGCCGACCTCGCGTACGGCATCGACGGCTTCCTGGCCCTTGGCGCTGACATCCGAGACCACACCTTCCACGTTCGACTTTGCGCGGCTCCAGGCGGCGTTGCCTCTGGAGGAGAAAATGTCGGAGATCTGGTTGGCGAGGCGGGCGACATCGTTTCGCAGGGATTGCACATCTGCCTGGATATCATAACTCGCGGCAGCCGCAGCGCGGCTACTTTCGCGGGCCGCTTCCTGGGCCTCTCGCACAGTATCCCGAACCGTATCTCTGATCGTGCTGGATGTGTCGGGCATGAACGTGCTCCACTCTGACGGTCAAGTATTCGCCGTGGCGCTAACCGGGCGCAAGTAAAAAAGTTCCATTTCACCGCTTGTTCAGTCCGGAAGCTTGCTTTCATCCGGCGGAAACAGGTGGTGCAGCGTCACCAGCCCGACCATGGTGAGCGGAACGGCGAGAAAGGCGCCGAGCGGGCCCCAGAGCCACGCCCAGAAGGCGAGCGCCAGCAAAACCATCAGCGGATTGAGCGTAAGCCGGTGGCCGAGCACGGTCGGGGTGATGAACTGCCCTTCGATGGTTGCCACCGCAACGAACGCCGCCGGCGGCGCCATTGCGTATCCCAGCGAAGGAAACGTCACGAGGCCAATGCCAAGCAGGATCAGGGTCATGCAGGCGGCGCCGATATAGGGAATATAGTTGAGCGCCATCGCCAATATTCCGAAGATGATCGGGCTCGGAAAGCCGAACAGCCACGCGCCGATTGCAGTCACCACGCCCAAGCCGAAATTGATCACGGTCACGACCGCGACGTAGGACGCAAGCTGGTCCTCGATTTCGTTGGCAATGCGAAGAAAGCGGAGCTTGGCGTCGCGGGTCGTGAAGAACGACACCATGTATCTGCGAAAATCCATCTGCGTCGCCAGAAAGAAGATGAGCGTCACGAAAAACAGCGTGATCTCTCCGACCGCCGGCGTCACCGCGGAAATGACCGGGGTGACCATGCCCAGTTGAGACTGCTCGACGGCGACGGCCTTCCCCGCCGAGGGCATCAAAACCTCTTGCAGCTCGCGCAGCGCCGCCAGGGGGCGATCGAGCACGTAAAGCTTCTGCTTGATCGCGAGACCGGCCTCCGGCGCCTTGGCGATCCATTGGCTGACCGGACCGGCGAGCAATGTGAGGGCAGCGCCGGCGGCGATAACCAGCACCGCCGCGAGGGCGAGAGCGGTCACCCACGGCGAGATGCGATGGCGCGCGGCGGCCTTGACGATCGGCGCCAGCGTTGTGCCGATCAGGACCGCCGCCACCACGGGAAGGAGAATGGGGCGGCAGAAATAAAGCGCAGCCCCCAGCAGCAGCACAAAAATGCCGACGGTGGCCATCTGCGCCGCCGGCGTCCAGAAATCTTCGATCGACGAGAGCGGTTCGGGCTCTTTGGTGCTCTCTGCCTTGCGCCTCTCACCATGGGCGCGGAGAAACTCCACTGTTCACCTCCAGAGAGCGAATGGCCATATGGGCCGTCCAACCCAACCCAACGCGAGGCTGTCCGACCCGGTTCCGCACCCCGATCCGTCGCTGTGCCGCCGGCATGGGCCTTTCCGCAGACCGGCCCATCTGCTACGAAGCGCCGCATGATAGCACGCGTGTCATTCGCTGCCGTTCTCGGGTCGGCCGCTCGGCCAATTAGCGGCCCGGCTCGCGCCTGACCATTGGTCGGCGCGGCCGGGATCGTGCTGCCGAGCCATTCCTGCCATCAAATTCCAAGTAGACCGCCATGACCGCCCGCGATTACAGCGAGACGCTATTCCTGCCCAAGACCGACTTTCCCATGCGCGCCGGGCTGCCGCAAAAGGAGCCCCAGTTGCTCGCGCGCTGGCACCGGCTTCGCCTCTACGAGCGGCTGCGCGCGGCCGCGGCGGGCCGGCCGAAATTCATCCTCCATGACGGCCCGCCCTACGCCAACGGCAACATCCATATTGGCCACGCGCTCAACAAGATCCTCAAGGACGTGGTGACGCGCTCGCAGCAGATGCTCGGCTATGATTCGAACTACGTGCCGGGCTGGGACTGTCACGGCCTGCCGATCGAATGGAAGATAGAAGAAGACCGCCGCGCCAAGGGTTGGGCCAAGTTCGATGTCTCCGCCGAGGGCAGCAACGCGGCCGCTCCGCCGATTATCGCGTTCCGCCAGGAATGCCGCGCCTTCGCTCAGCACTGGGTTGACGTTCAGCGCAATGAATTCAAGCGGCTCGGCGTCATCGGCGACTGGGACCACCCCTACACCACCATGACCTTCGCCGCCGAGGCGCAGATCGCGCGCGAGCTGATGAAGTTCGCCGCCAACGGCACGCTTTATCGCGGCAGCAAGCCGGTGATGTGGAGCGTGGTCGAGCAGACCGCGCTGGCCGAG
>DASSJW010000694.1:0-17341 GCA_035690995.1 Xanthobacteraceae bacterium | reverse complement strand
ACCCGAGACCCAGGGTGTCTCGAAGGACGCGGCCGACGCGTCGTGTTGCACTGGGTCCCGGCTCGCGCTCGCGCGCGGCATCGTGCCTCGCCAATGCACGCGGGCACTCGCTTGGCCGGGACACGCCAGGTCGGTGGGAAGACCTACCCCCGGAACGGGCGCCGGTCGCGGCGCAGGTTGGGCGGCTGGTAGGCGACGCGCGAGTGATAGGCGCAATAGGGCAGGCTGGTGATCGTCCTGCCGCCGCAGAAGAAGAAATCGGCCTGGCCGGGATCGCCGATCGGCCAGCGGCAGGTTTCCTCGGTGAGCTCGAGCAAGGTCCGGCGCTGACCCATGGGAACGACGTTGTCGACCAGTTCCGGCTCGGCGTCGGCGTCGAGGTCATAGGCATGGGCGAGCGCGGTATTGCCGCGCACGGAAGGCCGCGAAACCCGCATCATATGCTGGTGCGGGCGGGCCTTGCGCGGCCGCGGGGCCGCCGAGGACGGCGATTTGGCGCGGCCCGAAAGCCCAAGCCGGTGCACCTTGCCGATCACGGCATTACGGGTAATGCCGCCAAGCTCGGCCGCGATCTGGCTGGCCGACAGCCCGTCGGTCCAAAGCCTCTTCAACGTCTCGACGCGTTCATCAGTCCAGCTCATGGCCTCAAATCCCTCGCCAGTCGGGGCGGAGAAGTCCGGACAGAATCCGACTATGGCCGGGGCACCGACGCTTTGCCCCCGACGCCAACCGCCACCACGATGTACGCTAGTGACTTGTCCGCCGCACGATATGTCGTACCTGCTGATCGAAAGGCTACAATATGGCGAGAGTCAGGCGCAAGAGTCCGAGCGCCCGGCGTCCACATGTTCATCTACCTCCCGGCCCTACATCCACACTTATCTACAGCTCCGGGCGGCGCCCGGGCCTCGCGTGCCGCCGCCAGCAGGGCCCGGATCATGTTGACAGGGCACCCCGTCGCAATAAAATACCGTCCCGTGCCGCCCGGAGAGGCGGCACATTTCATTTGAACGGGTTGTTCCGGTGTCGCTGAACAGCGCTCAGGCATCACATCTATTGCCGGTCTACGCGCGCGTCGATCTCGCCTTCGAGCGCGGCGAGGGCGCGTGGCTCATTGCCACCAATGGCGAGCGCTACCTCGATTTCACCTCGGGCGTGGCGGTCAATGCGCTCGGCCACGCCCACCCGCACCTGGTCGAGGCGGTCACCGAGCAGGCCAAGAAGCTCTGGCACGTCTCCAATCTCTACCGCATCCCCGAAGCGGAGCGGCTCGCGGAGCGGCTGTGCGCGGCGAGCTTTGCCGACGTGGTGTTTTTCGCCAATTCCGGCGCCGAGGCGATGGAATGCGCGATCAAGATGGCGCGCAAGTACCAGGCCGCGAGCGGCCAGCCGGAGCGCTATCGCATCATCACCTTCGAGGGCGCTTTTCATGGGCGCACGCTCGCCACCTTGGCCGCCGGCGGCCAGAAGAAGTATCTCGACGGCTTCGGTCCGGTGGTGGAGGGCTTCGACCAGGTGCCGTTCGCCGACCTCGAGGCGACCAAGCGCGCCATCGGGCCCGAGACCGCCGCCATCCTGATCGAGCCGATCATGGGCGAGGGCGGCGTGCGGGTGGTGCCGCCCGAATTCCTGCGCGCGCTGCGGGGGTTGTGCGACGAGCACGGCCTCCTGCTGGTGTTCGACGAGGTGCAGACCGGGGTCGGGCGCACCGGGCAGCTGTTCGCCTATCAGCAATCAGGCATGAGCCCCGACATCATGGCGCTGGCCAAGGCCCTGGGCGGCGGCTTCCCGCTCGGCGCCTGCCTCGCCACCGCCGAGGCGGCCAAGGGCATGGTCGCCGGCACGCACGGCTCGACCTTCGGCGGCAATCCGCTGGCGATGGCGGCGGCCGGCGCGCTGCTCGACGTGGTGCTGGCCGACGGCTTCCTCGAGCGGGTGCGGCACACCGCCCTGATCCTCAAGCAGAAGCTCGCGGAGATCCGCGACCGCTATCCCGACGTGATCGCCGAGGTGCGCGGGGAGGGGCTCCTGGTCGGCCTGCGCGCGGTGGTGCCCAGCGCCCAGCTGGTCGACGCGCTGCGGGCGGAAAAGATGATCACGGTGGCGGCCGGGGATAACGTGGTGCGGTTGCTGCCGCCGCTGATCGTGAGCGAGGACGAGGTCGCCGAGGCGGTGCGGCGCATCGACCGCGCCTGCGCCGGCATCGGCAAGGCGCTGCAGGAACCGCAACGGCAGGGAGCGGCCGGATGAGCACCAACGGCACCCGCCATTTTCTCGATCTCATCGATATTCCCCCGCAGGAGCTGCGCGGGATGATCGACGCCAGCCGCGCCATGAAGGCGCGGCGCGCAAGCGCGGGCAATGCGCCCGAGGGCAAGACGCTCGCGGGCAAGACGCTCGCCATGATCTTCGACAAGCCCTCGACCCGCACCCGCGTCTCCTTCGACGTCGCCATGCGCCAGCTCGGCGGCGAGGCCATCCTGCTGACCGGGCAGGAGATGCAGCTCGGGCGGGGCGAGACCATCGCCGACACCGCGCGCGTGCTCTCGCGCTATGTCGACATCATCATGATCCGCACGCTCGACCACGAGACGGTGACCGAGCTCGCGCGCTACGCCACGGTGCCGGTGATCAACGGGCTCACCCGACGCTCGCATCCCTGCCAGGTGCTGGCCGACGTGCTCACCTTCGAGGAGCATCGCGGGCCGATCCGCGGCAAGACCGTGGCCTGGACCGGCGATGCCAACAACGTGCTCGCCTCCTGGATGCACGCGGCCGAGCGGTTCGAATTCCGGCTTCAGGTGGCGACCCCGCCGGAGCTCGCGCCGAAGAAGTGGCTCACCGACTGGATCAAGCGCTCAGGCGCGCCGATCCACATCGGCACCGATCCCGAGGCCGCCGTCGCCGGCTGCGACTGCATTGTCACGGATACGTGGGTCAGTATGGGGGATAAGGACGGGCAGCGGCGCCACAACCTGCTCAAGCGCTACCAGGTCAATGCCGCCTTGATGGCGCGGGCAAAGCCCGATGCGGTGTTCATGCATTGCCTTCCCGCCCACCGCGGCGACGAGGTGACCGACGAGGTGATCGACGGCCCGCAATCGGTGGTGTTCGACGAAGCTGAGAACCGGCTGCACGCCCAAAAGGGCATTCTGGCCTGGTGCCTCAAGGCGCATTGACGCCCGGCCGCCGCCGGCAACCCGGCCCGCCCCGGCCGGAAATCCCGGCCGGGGGAGGGGTCAATTTTTCGCCGAACGCCCTTATATCTACGCGATCATGTCCGATCCCCAACTCGACATTCCGACCCGCGCCCCGGCGGCCACCTCGGCCGACGACACCATCCTGCCGTTCAAGGTCGAGGCGCTCGACCTGCGCGGCCGCGTGGTGCGCTTCGGCCCCGCCATCGACGAGATCCTTGCGCGGCACAATTACCCCGTTCCGGTGGCGAAGCTTCTAGGCGAAGCCGTCGTGCTGACCGTGCTGCTGGGGTCGACGCTGAAATTCGAAGGCCGGTTCATCCTGCAGACCCAGAGTGACGGGCCGGTGCGGATGCTGGTCATCGACTACACCACGCCCGGCAAGGTGCGCGCCTGCGCCCGCTTCGATGCCGCCCGGGTGGCGGCGGCCATGGCGTCGGGCACGGCCGATCCGGGCGCGCTGCTCGGTCACGGCCATCTCGCCATGACCATCGACCAGGGCCCGGATACGGCGCGCTACCAGGGCATTGTCGCGCTCGAGGGCAAGGATCTCGAGCATGCGGCGCACGAATATTTCCTGCGCTCGGAGCAGATTCCGACCCGCGTGCGCCTCGCGGTGGCGGAGGAGCTGCGGGCGGGGACCGACGGCGCCCGCCATCGCTGGCGCGCGGGCGGCCTGCTGCTGCAGTTCCTTCCGGCGTCGCCCGATCGCGCGCGCCAGCCCGACCTCGATCCCGGCGACGTGCCGGAAGGGATGGAGTTCCAGGCGCAGCCCGAGGACGACGCCTGGGTCGAAGGCCGCTCCCTGGTCGCGACCGTGGAGGACCTCGAATTACTCGATCCCGACATCTCGGCCGAGCAGCTGCTCTACCGGCTGTTCCACGAGCGCGGCGTGCGCGTGTTCCGCAGCAAGGACCTGCACGCGGAGTGCTCGTGCTCGCGCGCAGGCGTCGAGCGCATGCTGCGCAGCTTTCCGCAAGACGACCGCGACCACATGGTGGAGAACGGGAAGATCACCGTCACCTGTGAATTCTGCAATTCGACTTACGTATTCGAACCCATGGACGTGCGTGAGCCCGAGCCGTCGACCCGCGCGCCCTGATCGCGACGTCGCCCTAGTTGATCGTGCGCTCGCGCTGCGGGGTGTCGAGCGAGAAGGCGGGAATGTCGATGTCGAATGTCTCGCCGGCCGCGGTCACCATGCCGTAGGTTCCGGTCATGAAACCCGACGGGGTCGGCAGCGGCACGCCGCTGGTATATTCGAAATTCTCGCCCGGTTTGAGCACCGGTTCCTCGCCGACCACGCCCGCGCCGCGCACCTCCTGCAGGCGCCCCTGGGCGTCGGTGATGCGCCAATGGCGGGTCTTGAGCTGCACGGTTTCGCGGCCGAGATTGGTAAGCGTGATAGTGTAGGCCCAGAAGAAATAGCCGTTCTCCGGCGAGGAGCGCTCGGGCAGGAAGCGCGGGCTCGCCTTCACCTCGATCTCGCGCGTCACGGCACGGTACGCTGTCTTGGGGGTGTTCATGGTCGAGCCTTCAGCCCCCATCCGGGCGTTTTGTCGTGTATGTTCCGATCCAGTGTCCCGACTCCCGAAGTTCGCATCATCGTGCGGTATCCTCGTTTGCCAACTTCGGAATCGAAGGACACTAGCAACTCATTGGTCTAGTGTGGCTTTGGTTCAGAACTCCGCATTTCGGACGCGGCGCAAGAAGGGTGCCGAGTTCTGAACCAAAGCCACCCGAGTGAATAGCCCTAAGTCCATCGCTTGCAAATGTCGCGATGACGTGATCCCAAGCGGCGGGAAGGCGCACTAGAATTTAGAGAAATCCATCGCCGTCCGAAAGATCGCCGGAATGCATGCCCCCGTGGTCACCACTGGACGCGATCTGCGGCTCGATTTGTTCCGCGGCATCGCGCTCTGGCTGATCTTCCTCGACCACATTCCGTCGAACCTGGTGGCCTGGGGCACGCTGCGCAATTACGGCTTCAGCGACGCCACCGAAATCTTCGTCTTCGTCTCCGGCTACACCGCCGCCTTCGTCTACGGCAAGGAAATGCGCGAGCGCGGCTTCATCATCGCCGGCGCCCGCATCCTGCGGCGGACGTGGCAAATCTATGTGGCGCACGTTTTCCTGTTCGCGATCTATCTCGCCGAGATCTCCTACGTCGCCACCAGCTTCGAGAACCCGCTCTACGCCGAGGAAATGAACATCCTCGATTTTCTCAAGCAACCCGATGTGACGATCATTCAGGCGCTGCTGCTGAAATTCAAGCCTTCCAACATGGACGTCTTGCCGCTCTATATCATCCTGCTCCTGCTGTTCCCTCCGACGCTGTGGCTGCTGCAGTATCGCTCCACCCTGGCGCTCGGCGCCTCGGTGCTGCTCTACGTGCTCACCTGGGAATTCAACTGGAACATGCCGAGCTATCCGAGCGGCCACTGGTACTTCAACCCGTTCGCCTGGCAGTTGCTGTTCGTGTTCGGCGCCTGGTGCGCGCTGGGGGGAGCCCAGCGCCTCTCGACGGTCCTGCGCTCGCCGGTCACGGTGTCGATCGCGATCGCGTATCTCCTGTTCGCGTTCGTCATCTCGCTCACCTGGTATGTTCCGGGCCTAGGCCAGTACGTCCCGCACTGGCTGGAAGAGGTGATCTATCCCATCGACAAGGTGAACCTCGACGTTCTGCGCTTCGCGCATTTCCTCGCGCTGGCGGTGGTGACGGTGAAGTTCGTGCCGCGCGACTGGCCGTTTCTCAAATCGCGGTGGGCGTGGCCGGCGATCGTCTGCGGCCAGCACTCGCTGGAAATCTTCTGCCTCGGCGTGTTCCTGTCGTTCGCGGCGCATTTTGCGATGGTGGAGGTTTCGGGCGCGTTCTGGATGCAACTCCTGGTAAGTGCGGTCGGCATCGTCATCATGGTTGCCGCCGCCTGCCTCATAAGGTGGTATAAGGTGGCAGAAGGACGTAGCCCCGGGTCGCGTTCCATGAAAACGCCGGATGCGGACCTCGCCGGAGGCGAGGCATGAAAACGACTGTCGCCTCAGCTTTGGCGGGGCTGTCGTTGGCGCTGTGCCTGCTGGGGAGCGGGAGCCTGGCCGCCGAGCCCTGCGAAGTGCCGAGCTATTTATGGTTCGGCAGCAACGAACTAAAGCATGTCGCCGAGGCGGTTAAGAAGGACAAGCGGCTGACCATCGCGGTGGTGGGCACCGGCTCCTCCATCCTCGCCGGTCCCGACGGGCCGCCGTCGGCCTACCCGGCCCGGCTCGAGGCCGCGCTCAAGAAGCTGTTGCCTTCGGTCGCGGTCAAGGTCGTGACCCTGGTCAGGACGCGGATGACCGCCCAGGACCTCGCCCAGGGTATGGGGAAACTGCTCGTCGACGAGAAGCCGGATCTGGTGATATGGCAGACCGGAACCCTTGATGCCATTCGCAGAATCGAGCCCGATGAGTTCAGGGCGGCGCTCGACGAAGGCGTGGAGACGCTGCACCGCGGCGGCGCCGACGTCATCTTGATGAATATGCAATACAGCCCGCGCACCGACATCATGATTGCGCTCGGTCCCTATGCCGACAACATGCGCGTGGTGGCCCAGCAGCACGAGGTCCCGCTGTTCGACCGCCTTGCCATCATGCGGCATTGGTCCGACACCGGCGCATTTGACCTCTACGCCGCCGGTAAGGATAATGTGCTCGCTCATCGCGTGCACGATTGTATCGGTCGTTCCATTGCGTCCATGATCGTCGATGCCGCCCATCTGCGGCCGGCCGATGCCAAGGCCGGGCAGTAAAGCAACTGAGAAAAAAGCGTAACAAATACTTCCAACAGGGACGAAACGCATAGCCATGTATTGCCATCTCGTGCTGCGCCGCCAGGCCATATCCTGTGCCATTGCGGCGGCGGGTCTCCTCTCGGTGCTGCCGGCGCAGGCACAGACGCGGGGCGCGACGCCGAGCTTCGCCGCCAACGCCGTCCGTCCGGCCGCCTGCAACGTGACGGCGGAGCAGGTTCGATTCGACCTGCCGCTGGCCCGCACCGCGCGGCTCATCGCCCGCGGAAAGCCGATCAAGATCGTCGCGCTGGGATCCTCGTCCACCTACGGCGCGGGCGCGAGCACGTCGGCGGCGTCGTATCCGAGCCGGCTGGCCGACGAGCTGGCCCGCCATTTCCCCGGGCACGAGTTCACGATCTTGAACCGCGGCGTGAACGGCGACGAGGCCGCCGACATGCTCGCGCGGCTCGACAGCGCCGTGATCGCCGAAAAGCCCGATCTGGTGTTGTGGCAAGTCGGCACGAATTCCGTGCTCCGCGACAAAGCGGTGTTGCCGCACGCCACCTTGCTTCATGAGGGGCTGGCGCGGCTCAAGGCGACGGGCGCCGACATCGTGCTGATCGATCCGCAATACGCTCCGCGGGTCATCAGCAAGCCCAACTGCGAAGGCATGGTGTCGCTCATTGCCACCGCGGCCAAGGCCGAGCATGTCGGTGTCTTTCACCGCTTCGAGCTGATGCGGCGCTGGCGCGAGGTCGAGCAACTGCCGTTCGAGACATTTGTCTCGACCGACGGCTTGCACATGAACGACTGGAGCTATGCCTGCCTCGCCAAGGCGCTGGGCATGGCGATTGCCGAGGCGGCGACGCGTCCGACCGCGACCGCGATCGGGCCGCGCCTGTCGCCGAACTGATTGCACGGCGGCAAGCCCGAACGATCAACGCCGGAAGGCGCGAACGGCTCGCCTGCGGTGATGCGCGCGCTATCGCGCGGCGCTCATGCCGCCTTCAGCGCGGTGAGCAGGTCCTCGATGATATCGTCGGGATGCTCCAGGCCGCATGACAGCCGCAGCAGGCCGTCGCTGATGCCCAGCTCCGCCCGCGCCGCCGGCGTGAGACGCTGATGCGTGGTGGTTGCCGGGTGCGTGATCAGGCTCTTGGCGTCGCCCAGATTGTTGCTGATGCGCACCAGCTTGAGCGCGTCCTGGAAGCGGAAGGCTGCGGCCTTCCCGCCCGCGACCTCGAAGGCCACCAGGGTGGAGCCGCCGCGCATCTGCCGGTGCACGATGTCGGCCTGCGGATGGTCGGGCCGGCCGGGATAGATGAGGCGTGAAACCTTGGGCTGCTCGGAGAGCGCGACCGCGACCATTGCCGCGGTGTCGGTCTGCCGGCGCACCCGCACGCAGAGCGTTTCCAGCCCCTTGAGCAGAACCCAGGCGTTGAACGGTGACAATGACGGTCCGGTCTGGCGGATCAAATTGTGAATGTGGTCCTGGATGAATTTTTCCGAGCCGAGGATGACGCCGCCGAGGCAGCGGCCTTGGCCGTCGATATGCTTGGTGGCGGAATAGACCACGCAGTCGGCGCCAAGTTCGAGCGGCCGCTGAAACAGCGGCGTCGAGAACACGTTGTCGACCACCAGCGTCGCGCCGGCGGCATGCGCGATCTCGGCGATCGCCTGGATGTCCAGGACCTCGAGCGCCGGGTTGGTCGGGCTTTCCAGGAAGAAGGTCTTCGTGTTCGGCCGTACCGCCTTGCGCCACTCGTCGAGATTATTGCCGTTGACCAAGGTCGAGGCGACGCCGTAGCGAGGGAGGTGGTCCTCGACCACGTAGAGGCACGAGCCGAACAGCGCCTTGGACGCCACCACGTGATCGCCCGCTCGGACCTGGCCCATCAGCGCGGTGGTGACCGCCGCCATTCCGGTCGCGGTGGCGCGCGCGGCCGCCGCGCCTTCGAGCGCGGCCATGCGCTGTTCGAACATGGTCACGGTCGGGTTGGAGAAGCGGGAATACTGGTAGCCCGGCTCTTCGTTCTTGAAGCGTCGTTCCGCCGTGAGGGCGCTGTCGTAGACGTAGCCCTGGGTGAGGAAGAGCGCTTCCGAGGTCTCGCCGAACTGCGAGCGCAGGGTGCCGGCATGCACGAGCTGGGTCTCGGGGCGGTAGTTTCGCTGCGCGGACGCGGACATCAGGGTCTCCTTTGCCCAACAAAAATCCCGGCCGGAAATGCTCCGCCGGGGCCCAACGCGTCCCCGGCCTTTTAGCGATTTGTTTAACGTGGCTGCAAGCCGGCCGGCTCAAATGACCACGGGATAAAGCAAGCTCTAGCGTGACCGGCGGCTTTCCGTCAAGACGGTCATCGGGTAGACGGTCGGGGGTCATCGAGGAATTGCCGCGTGCCGCTCGCCTTTGCAGTCGATCAGAAGGGCATTCTGCCCGATTACATGATCGCCGCGCTCGCGCAGGATGGCGCGATCCTGCCGGCCTATGATTTCGTGCCCGACCAGATTCAGCCGGCGAGCCTCGATCTCAGGCTCGGCGAGGTGGCCTACCGTGTCCGCGCGAGCTTCCTGCCGGGTCCGAACACAACGGTCGCCGAGCGCATCGAGGAGCTGAAGCTCCACGAAATCGCGCTCGGCGATGGGGCGGTGCTGGAAACCAGCTGCGTCTACATCGTGCCGCTGATCGAAAGCCTGGCGTTGCCCGATGACGTTGCCGCCGCCGCCAATCCCAAGAGCTCGACCGGCCGGCTCGACGTCTTCACCCGCGTGATCGCCGACGAAACCCGCGGCTTCGATCGCATCAGGCGCGGCTACCACGGGCCGCTTTATACCGAGATCAGCCCCCGTACATTTCCGGTGCTGGTTCGCGAGGGCTCGCGCCTGTCGCAAATCCGCTTCCGTCACGACAATGCGCTGCTCGATGCCGATGCATTGCGCGCGCTGCACGCGCGCGAACGCTTGGTCGACGACGACGATGCCGACGTGAGCGAAGGCATCGCGGTGAGCGTCGATCTTTCCGGCCTGGGCCCCGACGGGCTCGTCGGCTACCGCGCCAAGCGCCACACCGGGCTCATCGATGTCGAGCGCCGCGCCGGCTACGACGTGGCCGAGTTCTGGGAGCCGATGCGCTCGCGCAAGGATCAGAGCCTCATCCTCGATCCCGACGAGTTCTACATTCTCGCCTCGAAAGAGGCCGTTCAGGTTCCGCCCGATTATGCCGCCGAAATGGTCGCGTTCGATCCGCTCGTGGGCGAGTTCCGCGTGCACTATGCCGGCTTCTTCGATCCCGGCTTCGGCTATGCCGGCGCAGGCGGGCGCGGCGCGCGCGCGGTGCTGGAAGTGCGTTCGCGTGAAGTGCCCTTCATCCTCGAGCACGGCCAGATCGTCGGGCGGCTCGTCTATGAGAAGATGCTGGGGCGGCCGAAGTCACTTTATGGCGAACGCATCGGCTCGAACTACCAGGCGCAGGGGCTCAAACTGTCGAAGCATTTTCGCACGGAATAGTGCGTTCGCCGATGCACCCTCACGCGCACGGTCAAATGGCCCGGAGATGATCGCACAAGGCGCGACCGTTAGACAGCGTCACCAATAACGCACTCAAATCGTTTGGGGGCTTCGCTTTGTGCCGGCGCAGTCTTTGTGCTGGTAGCAAGGGATACGTCACGATCTCGAGTTGATGCGTTTCTTCAGTAGCGCGGATGGCTTGAAGACGATGACCCGGCCAGCCGGAATGGTTGCGGCCTTCCCGGTCTTCGGATTGCGACCCACTCGTTGAGCTTTCTGCCGAACGATGAAGGAGCCGAAGGACGAAAGTTTGACGGCTTCGCCGCGTTCGAGACAATCCGCGATTTCCTTGAGAACCAGCTCGACAAGCATCGCCGCTTTCGCGCGTGACAACCCGGCCGCCTTGTAAACCGCGTCGTACAAATGCTCGCGCGTGATGGTCCTGTGCGTCATCGCGGTACGACGTCCAGCATCTATAGGCGTCCGCGGACGAGGCGGACCTAATCGACTCCCCTGCGGAGGCGACGTTTTGAGACGTCTGTTGCGGAATTGCTGCACCGCGCGGCCGATCGCGAGGCTCTGAGCGGTCGGCATCGTGGCAACCTCCGTACTGAATATCCTGCCGCGATAAGATTGCGGGCGCGCGACACACGGCGCCTGTTCAAGGAGGGCTGGCTAGTAGGTCGTGGGGTGTCCACGTCCCCAGATGTCCAGCGGCTGTCACATGTCTGTCATACGACATCAGTTTGTTGTGCCTGGACCGTGCCGGTGATCGCTTATGGCTGCCAAACATGATGGTTGAGCGGCGAAAATTTTCATTGCCTCCCGAGGTCGACGAGATCCTCGATCTTCTTCCTCCCCAGGTTACGCTCAATGTGCCCGGCGATGTCTTGTCGCGCTGGTTCTCCGCGGAGTCGACGAACCATGACATCGACGAGATCACGCTCAAGCGTGCTCAGAGCTACGCGCGAAGCTGCGGATGCAAATTTGCCTATCACGCCAGCATTCGTGAGGGCGTCTTCTACAGGCTTGTGAGCTCGCCGCGGTGAACGCCGCCGACATCGGTCCAATTGCCGAGGTCCTCCCTGCGCAGAGTTGGGCGCGCTGCGTTGCTTCAAACGTATCTCTACGGTCTGGGGCCGGGGCCCGTCACGCCCTTGTCACCAGTCGTTCCGATGAAACGGTGTCTGCGAGTGTCGACGGAGGACAGGATGCTGCGTGTCTATCGGCGAGAGGATGGCCGCCTCGTGTCGACCGATCTCGATGTGACGACGAATTCATCCTCCGCAGACGCTGCCGGCGCGTTGTGGCTCGATCTCATCAACCCCACCCGGGAAGAGGTGCATTTCGCCGAGCAACTGCTTGGCATCTCGATCCCGACGCGCGAGGAGGCGCAGGAGATCGAAGTCTCTGCGCGGCTGTATCATGAGGACGACGCCGAGTTCATGACCATGACCGGCGTGTCGCAGCTCGAGAGCGAAGCGCCCGTGACCACCCCGATCAGCTTCATTCTCAAGGGCGAGACGCTCGCCACGATCCGCTATGCGCAACCGAAGCCGTTTTTCACCTATGCCACGCGGGCGCAGAAGACCGGGGCAGTGCCCTGCATCGACAGCGAGCAGGTCATGCTGGGGTTGGTGGAGGCCTTGATCGAGCGCATGGCCGAGGCGCTGGAGAAGACCGGCCGCAACCTGGAGCGTCTGTCTCGCCAGGTTTTTCGCTACAAGCCGCCGAGCGGCAAAGCGAGCAAGAGTCGCGATTTTCAGGCCATCATCGAAGAGATTGGGGCTCGGGGGGATCTACTGGCGATGATTCGCGAGAGTCTCGTCAGCCTGAACCGGCTGCTGGCCTATCACAACACCACCGGAAAGGCGGCCGAAGGGCCCATTAAGGACGCCACCGCCTGGGCCAAGGACATGCTGCAGGACATTGTCGCGCTCAGCGACCATGCGACCTATCTCTCGAACAAGACCAACTTCCTGCTCGATGCGACGCTCGGCCTGATCAATCTCGAGCAGAACCAGATCATCAAGATCTTCTCCATCGCCGCGGTCTGCCTGATGCCGCCGACCCTGGTCGCTTCCTCGTACGGAATGAACTTCAAGCATATGCCGGAACTCGAATGGCTTTTCGGCTATCCGTACGCGCTCGCACTGATGCTGATCACGGCGATCATTCCGTTCTTGTGGTTCAAGCGCAAAGGCTGGCTGTGACGGCGACGGCCATCGGCAAACGCTCTGCCATTGTTGCAGCGACGGGGGCGCCCCCTTGCCTTCGCATCGCGGCAGCTCCGGCTAAGGCGCGTTCTGCGTCATCGATCGGGCGCGGATGCCAGGATCGTGGGCGGCGGCATCGGCACGTTGTCGACGTGCGGCAGCTCGGGCTGCTCGCCGTAGAGCCACGACATGTCGATGCTGCCTTCCGCGCTCCACTGGCGCAGGACATTGTTGCGCAATTCCCGATTGACGCCGCTGGCGTGGTAAATCTCGCCGAACACACGCGCCATGAGCTGGACGCGGGCGGTGCGGAGATAGCGCAGATCGCGGTATTTCTTGAACGCGGTCTCGTAGTCGCCGCCGCTCGCCTCGATCTGGATGGCGAGGCAGACGGCATCCTCCATCGCCATGTTGCCGCCCTGCGCGAGATACTGGAGCATCGGATGCGCGGCGTCCCCGACTAAGGTGATGCGGCCCTTGCTCCAGTCCTTGATCGGCGGGCGGTCGCACAGAACCCACATCTTCCAGGCATTGACTTTGGTCAGGAGCGTGCGCACCGGTTCGCACTTGTCGAGGAAGCGCGCGTGCAGCTCGGCCGGGTCGCCGTAGGTGTCCCAGCCTTCTTCGTAGCGGTCGGAATGGAACACCACGACGAGGTTGAACAGCTCGCCGCGCCGCAGCGGGTAGTGCACCAAGTGGGTCTTCTCGCCGCACCAGACGATCATCTTGGGCACGCGGTATTCCTTCGGCCACTCGTTGGTCGGCAACACGGCGCGATAGGCGATGTGGCCGGAAACGACCGGCTTGCCGTCGGCGACAATCTTCTCGCGTACCGTGGACCACAGCCCGTCGCAGCCGACCAGCGCCGCGCCCTTGTAAGTCTCGCCGGTTTCCGTCTTGGCGGTGACGCCGCTGCCGGTGTCGTCGATCGAGATCACCTTCTGCGAGGTGGCGAGCTTGATGAGGTTCGATTTCTTGCAGGCGTCGAAGATGACATTGAGCATGTCGGCGCGGTGAATGACGCCATAGGGCGCGCGGTATTTGTCATGGAAGTGCTTGTCGATCTTCAGGTCGACGATGGTTTCAGTGGTGATCGAATCGCGAAATTCGAGCCCTTCCGGAAACGCCGCCCAGTGAAACATCTGCTCCGTCAGCCCGAGCACCTCGAACATCCGGAACACGTTGGGGCCAAGCTGGATACCGGCGCCGATCTCCTTGAATTCTGGCGCCTGCTCCAGGACCTGCACCGGGATACCCTTGCGCGACAGCGCCAGCGCCGTCGCCAGCCCCCCGATGCCGCCGCCGACAACCAAAACGGGTAGCCGATTTTCGTTTGCACTCATCAATCGTTACTCATCGGTTCGAATATCTTGCGATCGCCATGGCTTCAGAACGAACGGCCTAACTGCTGGCCTGGGTCCGGCACCCCGCCAGTTCCGTGCGCAGCTGCGCCACTTCTGTCCGCAGGCTCCTGACCTCGGCGAGGATCGGCGCCGCTTCTTCTTGAATCATTTCCCTCTCGACCTCGCGCTCCTCGGCGTCCGCCTTGCTTGCTTCCTCCTGCATCGCGTTGACCACGACGCCGATGAACAGGTTGAGGACCATGAAGGTCGTGATCACGATATAGACGACAAAAAACACCCACGCATAGGGATGATTCTGCATCACCGGCCTGGCGACGTCGTTGGTCCAGCCTTCGAGCGTCATCACCGTGAACAGCGTGAACAGGGAATCGCCCAAGGTGCCGAACAGGTTGGGATTGTCGTCGCCGAACAGCTTCGTCGCCATGATCGCGAACACGTAATAGATCAGACCGATCAGAAACACGATCGACCCCATGCCCGGCAATGCGGCGAGCAGCCCGGCGACCACGCGCCGCAAGGTCGGGACCCCCGTGATCAGGCGCAGCACGCGCAGCACCCGTAGCGAGCGCAGCACGCTGAAGGTCTCGGTTGCCGGCACCAGCGCGATCCCGATGACGATGAAATCGAACACGCTCCAGGGATCGCGGAAGAAGTCGAGGCGATGGACGATCACCCGGGCGGCAATCTCGACGACGAACACGGCGAGGATGATGTGGTCGAGGATTTCCAGCAGCCGCCCATACGATGCCGTCACGGTCTTGCTGGTCTCCAGACCGAGGATGACGGCGTTGACGACGATGAGCGACATGATCACGCGCTCGCTGCGCGGATCGTTCACGACGGTGCGGAGCCAGGCGAGCACGGTTCCCCCTTGCGGCGATCGTCCGATGGTAGTCGGGGAGACTCAATCCACGACAATATTGTTCTTTTTAATGATGTCGCTCCAACGCCGTGTCTCCTCGGCGATGAAGGCCGCTGTCTCACCCGGGCTGTTGCCGACCGGCTCGACGCTGGCGGCGCGGAATTTCGCCTGCACGTCGGGCATCTTGATGGTTTCGATCGCGGCCTTGGCGATCTCGGACACGAGTGGCTGCGGCGTCTTCGGAGGCGCGGCGAGCGCAAACCAGCCGGTGGACACGAGCCCCGGCAAGCCGGCCTCGGCGGTGGTCGGTATGTCGGGAAGCACGGGCGAGCGATGGGTGTCGGCCAGCGCGAGGATCTTCACCCGTCCGTCGCGAAACGGCGGGCCGCCCGCCGCGATGTTGCCGAAGAAGACGTCGACATGGCCGCCGATCATGTCGTTGAGCACCAGATTCTCGCCGCGGTAGGGCACGTGGACCATGCGCGTATCGGTCATCCCCTGGAACATCATTCCGGTCAGGTGCGGGGTCGCGCCGTTCCCCTGGCTGCCGAAGGTTACTTTTCCCGGGTTCGCCTTGACGTACTCGATCAGCTCCTTGAGCGAGCTCACCGGCAGTTCCTTGCGCACGATCACCACGTTCGGGACCGAGCCGACCACGGTGATCGGCACGAATTCCGACGGCTTGTAGGAGAGCTGCTTGTAGAGGCTCTGGTTCACCGCAAGCGGGCCCGGCGGGCTGAGCAGCAGCGTATAGCCGTCGCCCTCCGACTGGTAGGCGAGCTCGGCGCCGATATTGCCGCCGGCTCCGGTCTTGTTCTCGATCACGACCGGCTGGCCCCATCTGGTTTGCAGCTTGTCCGCGACGATGCGCGCAAGCACGTCGTTGATGCCGCCGCCGGGGAATGGGACGATGAATCTCACCGTGTGGGTGGGAAACGTCCCTTGTGCACCGGCAACGCTCGCCGCCAGCGCCGCCAAGAGTCCAGCCGCATATGCTGCCAGGATTGGTCTCATTGTTGCCTCCCACTCATCCGCTGCAAGGCTCGCCGGTTATTCCCGCCGAGACGTGAAGGCGTGCAACCGATCAAGGTTGGTAACGACCGCCGAAGGCCGGCTGGCTCTGGCCCAGTCCCGGGAGCTCCCAAACGCCGGCGCCGCCCGGATTCTTGTCGGCGCTGATATTGGCATTGATGAGATACGGACGTCGCGCCTTGATCGCGGTTCGCACCGCATCGGAAAGGTCGGCGGCGCGGTCGACGTTCACGCCTTCGACGCCGGCCGAGCGCGCCATCGCCGCGAAGTCGGGATTGTAGGGTGCGCCGGTCTCGGGATGGCGGAAATCGGTCGCGAGCTCGCGGCCGCCGAGATAGCCGCGCTGCAAGCCGCGGATCGATGCATAGGCAAAGTTATTCCACACCACCCAGACCACCGGCAGATTGTATTCGACCGCGGTGCCGAGCACGCTCGCATGCATGAAGAAGGCGCCGTCGCCGCACACCGAAACGCAGGGACGGTCGGGTGCGGCAAACTGCGCGCCCAATACGCCGGCTACGCCGAACCCCATCGGACCGAAGCCCATCGAGCCGATGAGGGAATCGGGCCGCCGCGGATTGCAGAATTGGATGAGCCAGTTGTGGTGGACACCGATGTCGCTCACCAGGATGGCGTCCTCGGGCAGCGCCTTGTCGATCTCGTGGGCGGCCCGCTGCGGATGGATTGGCGTCGAGTCATCGCGGAAGCCCGGCGCGATGAACGCGTTCCACTGCTTGCGATAGCCGTCGATCGTGCCGAGCCAGTTCGTCCGCGCCGGCGTCTCGTGCAGGTCGCGGCGCGACTCGATTTCCGCCAGCAGCTGGCGCAGGAACGTGCGCACGTCCGCCATCAGCCCGAGCGCGACCGGGTAGTTGCGGGCAATCTCGTCCGGATCGATGTCGACGTGGATGAGCCGGGTCGGCGGGATGGTGAAGGAATAGCCCGGCAGCCAGGAGCTCGACGTGCGGTCGTCGAAGCGCACGCCGAGCGCGAGCAGCACGTCCGCCGTGCGCGCGGCATGATTGGCCTGATAAGGACCGTTGCGGGCGACGAGGCCGAGCGCGAGAGGATGGTGCGAGTCGATGGCGCCGGTGCCGCTCGCCGACCAGGCGACCGGAATGCGCAGCCGTTCGGCGAGCCGCAACAAGTCGGCCGCCGCGCCGCCATATTTGACGCCCTGGCCGACCAGGATGACCGGCCGTTCGGCCGCAAGGAGCATGTCGAGCGCCGTCTTGACGCCTTCGGGATCGGCGCCGCAGCGCGACGAGATATTGGCGTTCCATTCCTCCGGTTTCGGGGTTTCCTCTGCCGCCGCCTCTTTGAAGATGTCGAACGGAACGTCGAGCACGACCGGCCCCGGCCGGCCCGTGACCATCGTCTTCCACGCCTGGCGGATCGC
>DASSJW010000693.1:0-2802 GCA_035690995.1 Xanthobacteraceae bacterium | reverse complement strand
GGGCGTTCGGCAGAGCTTCATGCTCGCCGGCGAGGAGATCACGGTGCGGGACGGCCGCTGCGTGCGGAGAGACGGCGCGCTTGCGGGCGCCATGCTGGACATGAGCGCGGCGGTGCGCAATGGCGTGCGCCTGCTGGGGCTCCCGCTCGCGTCGGCGTTGCGTCTGGCTTCGTCGCACCCCGCGGATTTCATCGGCCTGGGCCATGTGCTGGGTCGGCTCGCCCCGCATTATCGCGCTGATATGGTGGCCCTGGATCCGGACGATGTGCGCGTGCTCGAGACCTGGGTTGCCGGTGGGTGAATGCGCTCGCCGGCGCTGATCCGATGAGCAGCGGTGCTGATGCGCTCAATCATCGTCGTGATCCCCTCCGCGGATCGCGGACGGCCCGACCAGGTGCGGGGTTGAGGACTGCGTCGTCGGTCGTTCGCTTGCGCCATAGATCACGTGCGGGCCCGCCGACGCGCGGCGCTGCCCCGAGCGGCATTGCGATGGGAGCCGATAGGAACAGCACCCACCACCGCGTGAGCCGCTGACCTTGTTCCCCTGCGCACCCTCGGACCGCACGGCCACGGCACCAACGAAAAGCCGCGCCCGGGGCGCGGCCGTTCGAACGCCGTGTGGTGTTATGCCAGCGAATTCTTCACGCGCTCCGGCGTGAACGGCGAATGCCGCAGCCGCACGCCGGTCAGTTCCATGATCGCATTCGATATCGTCGGCGCAATCAGCGGTGTCGCCATCTGACCCGCTCCGGTCGGATGGTTGTCGGTCTTGATCAGCTCGATGTGCATCTCGGGCACATCTCTCATCCGCGGGAGGGAATAGTCATAGAAGTTCGATTGCTCGACTATTCCATCCTTGATCGAGATGCGCTCGCTGAGCGCCAGCCCGAGACCATACACGATGCTGCTTTCGGTCTGCGCGATGACATTATCGGGCTGTACCGCTACGCCGCAGTCGATGGTGCACCAGAAATTGTGCACCTTGATCTGCCCGCTGGCCCGGTCCAGCGATACTTCGGCGATCCCAGCCACCTGGCTGCCGGAATAGTCGATGTAGGCCAAGCCCAGCGCGCGGCCGTCGCGCTTGCGGCCCCAGTCCGCCATCTGCGCCACTCGCTCCACTGCCTTGTAGGCGCGGGGCGTGCCCTTGAGCAGCTCGAGACGGAAGGTCAGGGGATCGACGCCGCGCTTGCGGGCAACTTCGTCCATGAACGCTTCGGTCGCGAACTTGTTGGCGGTCACCCCGATGCCGCGAAGCGGATTCGTCCGGACTCCGGTGTCGCGATAAAGCTGCTCGACGAGTTGGTGCGGCACGTCGTAGCCGCGCACATCGGTGCCGGCCATGACCATACCGTCCTTGCCGCCGCCTTCCTGGAAGCGAATCGGATCCATGAAAGGGGTGATCCGATCCGCCGCCAGGCGGTGATGCCATGCCGTGAGCTTGCCCGCGGCGTCGAAGGCGGCCCGCAGGTAATGCGCCGACAGCGGCCGGAAACGTCCATTGTGCACGTCGTCTTCGCGCGTCCACATCACCTTGACGGGACTGCCGATTTCCTTCGAGAGCATCACCGCGTCCATGATGAAGTCGACATCGCGATTGCCGCGGCGGCCGAAACCGCCGCCCATCAACAGATCGTGCAGCTTCACCTTGTCGCGCGAAATGCCGAGGAACTTGGCCGGTGCCTCCGTAGCCGTGGTCTGGCTCTGCGTACCCGCCCAGATTTCAACGGCATCGCCACCGGGAGCGACCGAGGCGACCGCGTTCAGCGGCTCCATTTGCGCGTGATAGGCATAGTCGCAACGATATTCGCCCTCGACCGTGCCGGCGGCATTCTGGAATGCACCACGGGCATTGCCTTGTGCGCTCCAGTCGCGCGCCGGTCGTGCAAGGTTCTTCGCGTCTGCCGCGAAAGCGTCGTGTCCCTTGTCGCTGTCAAAGCCCCACGCCGCGCCGGTCCGGGTCCAGGTGACGGCGTCGACCAGCGCCTGCCGTGCGGAGAATGCAGCCCATGCAGTCCGAGCGACGGCGCCGACGCCGTGCGGAAGCCTGATGACCGCGGTGACCCCCGGCACGGCCTTGGCCTTGGCGTCGTCTATCTTGTTTGGGACCGATCCTTCGACGGGTGCTCGCAGGACCGCGCCATAAAGCATTCCGGGCACCTGAACGTCGATGCCGTAAGTCGCCGATCCGTTCACCTTGTTCGGCAACTCGACGCGCATCACATCCTTGCCGATGAGACGGAAGTCGGTGGTTTTCTTGAGCTGATCGGGCTTGATCTCAGGCGCCTTGGCCGGCACCTCGGCGTTGGCCGCAACGTCGCCATAGCTCATCTTGCGACCGGACTTGGCATGCACGACCACGCTTGGCTCGGTGGTCAGTTCCTCGACCGCAACGCCCCATTTGCGCGCGGCATTGTCGAGCAGAACGCGTCGCACTTGAGCGCCGATCATCCGCAGCGGCTGGTAATAGCCCGTCACGGCATTGGAGCCGGCGGTGTACATCATGCCGCCGAAGCCCGGATTGCCATAAATCTTCTCGTTCACCGGCGCCGGGACGATCTTCACCTTGTCCCAGTCCGCATCAAGCTCTTCCGCGATGATCAGCGGCAGCGACGTCATTGACCCCTGCCCCATTTCGGTCGCCGCCGACATGATCGTGATGGTGCCGTCGGTCGCAATGCTGATCCAAGGGTTCATCGCCGTGCCGGCACGTTCGCCGGAAAGAACCGCGCCCTTGAGGCTATCCGGCACCGCAACAGCAAACGTCAATCCGGCGGCGCCGATCATCACCTGACGGCGGCT
>DASSJW010000692.1:0-2149 GCA_035690995.1 Xanthobacteraceae bacterium | reverse complement strand
GCCAGTGTCGGGCTTTATCCCAACCTGGCCTACGACCCGCGCACGGATTTTGAGCCGATCATGAACACCGGCGGCACGCCCATGATCGTAGCGGCGAAGAAGGACCTGCCGGTCAAGGATTTCCGCGAATTCATTGCGTATCTGAAAAAGAACGACAGCAAGGTCAATTATGGCACCGGGGGCGTGGGCGCCACGTCGCATCTCACCTGCCTGTTTCTCGACGCCCTGCTCAACGTGAAGCCGCAGCACATTCCGTTCCGCGGCTCGGGACCGGCGTTGAACGCGCTGCTCGGGGGGCAGGTGGACTACGTCTGCGATCAGACCGTCGGCGTCGTGCCGAGCATCCAGGCCAAGATGATCAACGGCCTGGTCGTCGCTCTGCCCGCGCGGCTTGCGGTCATTCCCGACGTCCCGACGTCCGCCGAACAGGGCTTGCCGGAATTCCAGGCCGTCGGCTGGAACGCGCTGTTCGCGCCCAAGGGAACGTCGAAAGAGATCGTCGACAAGCTCAACACCGTGGCGCGCGCCGCGCTCAAGGATGACAATGCCCGCAAGCGGCTGCTCGAGCTTGCGGTCGAATTGCCGCCCGAATCCGCGCAGACGCCCGCCGCGCTCGCTGCGTTCGTGAGCAAAGAGATCGACAAATGGGTGCCCGTCATCCGGCAGGCCGGGGTCACGGCACAGTAGCCATCGAAGCCTTTGCCGATGCCGCGCTTCGCCGCCAATCTGGCCTATCTTTTCACCGAGCGGCCGCTGCTCGAGCGTTTTGGCGCGGCGGCCGCGGCCGGCTTCCAGGCGGTCGAGCTGCAACTGCCGTATGACCACCCGCCCGCCGCGGTGAGGGCCGAGCTCGATCGCCACGGCCTGACCGTGCTCGGCGTCAACACCGCGCCCGGCCAATCCGACACCGGAGCGTTCGGCGTGGCGGCGATTCCCGACCGCGAGCGGGAATTCGCCGCCGTGTTCAAGCAGGCGCTCGACTACGTCGCCGCGATCGGCGGGTGCCAGATCCACTGCCTCGCCGGCAAGGTGGCGCCGGAGCAGCGTCCCGCGGCGGAGACGACCTTCGTCCGCAATCTGGCCTGGGCCGCCGATGCGGCGCGCGAGAAGAACGTGACGCTGCTGATCGAGCCGATCAATCCGCGCGACCGTCCGGACTATTTTCTCACCCGCGCCGAGCACGCGGCCGACATCATCGCCAAGGTGGAACGGCCGAACGTGCGCATCCAGTTCGACTTCTACCACGCCCAGATCGTCGGCGGCGATCTGATCAAGCGCTTCGAGAAGCACTTGCCGTGGGTCGGTCATGTGCAGATCGCGGCGGTGCCGTCGCGGCACGAACCCGACGAAGGCGAGGTGAATTATCCCGCCATATTCGCGGCGCTCGACCGCCTTGGCTATGGCGGCTGGATCGGGTGCGAATACCGGCCGCGCGGCAAGACCGAAGACGGCCTTGGTTGGGCGCGCGGCTATGGCGTCGTGCCGCGGGACGGTTGACGTGCGGGTCGGTTGCGGGCGATCGGGATTTGAACAGCGTCGGTGAGCCACTCGCAGCGGCGCCGTCCTGGAACCTTGGCGCTGGAAAGGAAGCAACATGCGTCTCGACAACAAGGTTGCGCTGGTGACCGGCGCTGGATCGGGTTTCGGCAAGGGCATTGCCGAGACCTTCGCGCGCGAAGGTGCGCGTGTCGCCGTCATCGACATCGACGAGCGGGCCGCGCGGGCCGCAGCAGCCTCCATCAGCAACAAGGCCATTGCGGTGCGCTGCGACGTCTCCCGGCGCGCCGACGTCGAGGCCGCGGTGAAGGCCACGACCGATGCCTTTGGCGCGATCGACATCCTGGTCAACAATGCCGGCATGAGCCACGTGCGGCGGCCGATGCTGGAGGTGGAGGAGGACGAGTTCGACCGACTGCTCGCGGTCAACGTGAAGTCGATCTTTCTGTTCGCCCATGCGGTGGTGCCGCTCATGCGGGCGAAGAAAGCCGGCGTGATCATCAATATCGGTTCGACCGCGGGGATCAGGCCGCGGCCCGGGCTGACCTGGTACAACGCCTCCAAGGGCGCGGTGAATCTGCTGTCGAAATCGATGGCGGCGGAACTCGCGCCCGACGGTATCCGCGTCTGCGCAATCGCGCCGGTCATGGCG
>DASSJW010000691.1:0-3728 GCA_035690995.1 Xanthobacteraceae bacterium | reverse complement strand
TCGATGTCGGACTCGCATCCGCTCGAGACGTTTTCCTTCATCGCCTCGGAGCTGAGCCGGCGCGGGCTGCTCTATCTGCACGTCACCGAGCCGGTGAGTGGCGGCGCGCCTGCAGGCCCCGAACGGGCGACGCCAATCCTGCGTGGCAAGTTCAAGGGCACCTTGATCGCCAATGGCGGCTATGACGCCCAGTCCGCGGACGCGGTCATCTCCCGGGGCGAGGCCGACCTCGTCGCATTCGGCGTGCCGTTTCTGTCCAATCCGGACCTCCCTGCCCGCTACCGCAGCAAGGCCGCGCTCAATCCAGCGGATCAAGCAACCTTCTATGCCGGCGAGGAGAAGGGTTACATCGACTATCCGGCCTTGGCATAGCGGCGGCTCAGGCCTTCGCCGGCTCCGCCCGGCGGGCGGCTCCTGGCGCGACGAACTCCGACATCGCTTGGCTGACGTGGCGTCCCCCTCCCGCGCCGCGCAACTGCGGCGGCTTTCGTTCCCACGAAAGCCGCCGCAACTGTTTTGACTGCGGCTTGAGGCGACGCCCGCATCCTGTCAGCCGGCGCGAGCAACGCCATCGATGACGGCACCCCACTCCTGGGGAACTTTTTGGGAGAAATCGACTTTGCTTTTCTTGTGACCTAGCCACGTCGTCAGCGCGCTCCTTTTCGCCGCGCCCCCCCAACGATCCGTGCGGTAGATGAGATTCACTGCGGTTCCGCGCTTTTCCGTCCAACCGATCCTATTGGGCGTTGGATTCGCCCTGCTTGTTGCCATCGGGGTGGCCACGGTGTGGCTGGCGGAACAGTCCGCGGCCGACGCCAAGCGCGTCGTCGCCGCCATCAATGTGCAGGGGAAGTTGTCCGACCTGCTGCTGAACGTGCGGCGCGCCGAGAGCGGTCAGCGCGGATACTTGCTCACGGGCCGACAGGCATATCTCGCGGACTATCGCGACGCCGCCCCAACCGTCGAGACCAACCTGACGGAGCTGCGGGCAATGATGGGCGACCATTCGGAGGGAATTCCCGTTCTCGACCAAGTCGCCGGGCTCGCGCGCGCGAAAATGGCCGAGCTCGCAAAGACCGTTGACCTTCATCACTCCGGACAGATTGAGGCGGCACTGGCGACCGTTCAATCGGATGAGGGTCTCAAGAGCATGAACGCCTTGCGCGTGCTGGTGGAGCGGCTGCTCCGGGGTGAGGAGAGGGTCCTGCTCGCTCGCTCCGACGCGTCGCGCAGCAACGATGCCCGCTTGCTGACGGTCACCCTCGCCGGCTTGGCGCTGATCGTGCTCATCGGCGCGCTGTCCGTCTTCCTCGTTCAGCGCTCATTCCGCCAACGTGAAGCCGCCCGCAACGAGCTCGCCGCCACGAATGCCAATCTCGAGCGCATCGTCGCCCACCGCACGGCGGACCTGACCGAGGCCAACGAAGAAATTCAGCGCTTCGCCTATATCGTCAGCCACGACTTGCGCTCGCCGCTGGTGAACATCATGGGCTTCACCACCGAATTGGAAGCGCTCCGCAACGATATCTTCGAAGAGATCGCGAAGCTGCGCGAGCAGGCCGGCGTGGCCGCCGCCCACGCCGATCCGCGCGAGCCCACCGGCGCTCCCGCCGATCCGCTGGGCGCCGATTTCGATGAAGCGATCGCCTTCATCAAGACCTCGATCACCAAGATGGATCGTCTGATCAATGCGGTCTTGAAGCTCTCGCGCGAGGGGCGTCGCGACTTCAAGCCGGACGACATCGACATGAACGCGCTGCTTGCGTCGATCGGGCAAACCGTGGCGCATCGTGCGTCCGAGCAAGGCGCGACCATCACCGTTGCCGACCTCCCCCCGGTCGTGAGTGATGCGCTGGCGCTGGAGCAGGTGTTCTCGAACCTCGTCGACAACGCCCTCAAATACGCTCGCCAGGGGGAGCCCGGCCGAATCGAAATCACGGGCCGTGCAACCCCGACCCAGGTGACATACGAGGTGCGCGACAATGGCCGGGGCATCGACCCGCACGATCATCAACGCGTTTTCGAGCTCTTCCGCCGTTCGGGTGCCCAGGACCGGCCGGGCGAAGGCATCGGGCTGGCGCACGTCCGCGCGCTGGTGCGCCGTCTCGGCGGGACCATGAGCCTCGCGTCTGAACTCGGTAAAGGCAGCGTCTTCACCGTCACGCTGCCGCGCCGTTGGATTGGGGAAAACAGGAGCGTTGCATGAACCCCCGGATGGCCGAACAGCCCGTCACCATCATCATGATTGAGGATGACGAAGGGCACGCCCGCCTGATCGAAAAGAACATCCGCCGCGCCGGCGTGAACAACCTCATTCGCCCGTTTGCCAACGGTTCGGACGCGGTCAAATTCCTGTTCGGGTCCGACGGGACCGGCGCAGAAAACAAAGGCAATGCGTTGCTGATTCTGCTCGATCTGAACCTGCCGGACATGAGCGGGGTCGCCATCCTCAAGCGGCTGAAAGAAAACGAACACCTCAAACGCAGCCCGGTGGTGGTGCTCACCACCACGGACGACGCGGTGGAGATTCAGCGCTGCTATGATCTCGGCTGCAATGTCTACATCACCAAGCCCGTGAACTACGAGAACTTCGCCCATGCGATCCGACAGCTCGGGCTGTTCTTCACCGTCATCCAGGTTCCTGCCGCCATCTGACCGATGCCACGCAACGTCCTCTATATCGACGACGATGAGGGCTTGCGCCGCCTGGTTTCACGCGCGCTCGAGCGGGAGGGAATCCGCGTTGTGTCGGCATCCGACGGCGAGAGCGGTCTGCGGGCGCTCGCCGCGGAGGAATTCGACGTCATCGCGCTCGACCAGAATATGCCCGGCCTCGACGGTCTCGCCACGCTGGCGCGCATTCACGCCATCGCCAACCACCCTCCGGTCATCTTCGTCACCGGCGCCCAGGACAGCAAACTGGTGGTGACGGCGCTCAAGGCGGGCGCATTCGACTATGTGGTCAAGGATGCGCAGGGTGAATTCATTCCGCTGCTGAAGGCCACGTTCCAGTCCGCGGTGGAGGCAATGCGCCTGCGCCGGGCAAAGGAGGCGGCGGAAGCCGAGGTGCGGCGCGCGCGTGACCGCTTCGAGACGCTCGCCGAGGAGCGCGCGGTGCTGCTGCAGGAGGTCAACCACCGCGTCGGCAACTCGCTGCAGCTGATCGCCGCGATGTTGCAAATGCAAAGCCAGGCGAGCCCCGGGCAGGAGGTGAAGACCGCGCTGCTCGATGCCGCCACCCGCGTGATGGCGGTCGCCCAGGTGCATCGACGCCTCTACACCTCCGAGGACGTCAAGACCGTCGCCATCGATCAGTATCTCAACGCACTGATCGAGGATCTGCGGAATTCCACTGAGGACGACGCCTTCGCGCAACTGTCGCTGGCGGCCGATCCGGTCGAGACCGATCCCGACCGCGCCGTTGCCATCGGCGTCATCGTCAACGAGCTGGTGATCAACGCGCTCAAATACGCCTACCCGATGGGCAAGGGGCCGATCCGCGTCGGCCTGAAGGCGCGGGACGAAGGCGGCAACGCGGTGATCAGCGTCGAGGATGACGGCGTGGGATTTGCCGATTCCGCGCCGGTCGGCTCGACCGGGCTCGGGCAGCGCATCGTGAAGGCCATGGCGGACAAGCTGGGCGCACGCATCTCGCACGATTCATTGCATCGGGGCACGCGGATCGAAATCGCGTTTGCGCCGTAGTCCCGGGACGCCGATGCGCGCGA
>DASSJW010000690.1:0-3862 GCA_035690995.1 Xanthobacteraceae bacterium | reverse complement strand
AAAATCGTGAGCGGCGCGACGGATCCATCGGCCCTCGAGCAGCTCGAGGGAGCGGTGGCCGCGATGCATGGCATCGCCTCGCATGTCGCATCCGACGCGGCGCTGGCAAAGCTCTCGGAGGATATTCGCGCTCTCGGTATTGCGCTGGATGACGCGCGGCACCGCGCTGGCAGTAGAATTCTAGCCGCCCTCGACGGCCGCATCGCCATGCTGGCTGACCGACCGCAGGCGGTCGACCGACGCGACCTGAATGCGCCCGACGAGCTGAAAGCGGCGATTGAGCGGTTGGTGGACCGGATCGAAGGGATGCAGTTCATACCCGGAGGCTGCCCGGCGCATGCCCGCCTTGAGGGGTTGATTGCGAAAGTAGGCGAGACGCTTGATGGCTGCGATGCCCGCTTCGATCGGCTCGCCACGCTTGAAAGCACGCTCGTGGAACTGCTCTCGCATATCGGACACAGGCGCCTGCCGACCGTTGCCCCCGAGCGCGTACCCCCGCTCGCCGTGGCGGCGCTGTCGCGCGATGTTGCCGACCTCCGGCAAACCGGAATGGAGACCCGGGATTCGCTCGAAATCGCTCATGGTACGCTGGCGCATGTCGTGGATCGGCTGGCCATGATCGAAACGGAGATGCGTGGCAAGCCCGAGCAAATCCCGGCTCCTTCGCCTCCGACGTGTGCGGGCGCGACTGCTTCGGTTCCCCCTGCGGCATCCGAGGCGGTGCCGTTGCGGCTCGAACATGGCACACCTCCAGAGCAATCCGTGGCCGATCATCATGGGACGCAAGCCGATGTCCCCTCCGATCGCCCGCAGGGGCCTGATCCCGGAACGGCTCACGACCCCGATGCGAAGTCGTCGGGGGAACGCGTCCTTCTCCCGGAAACCGCGCTCACGCGAGCGACGCCGTCCCTTCCAGAGGATTTCGCCGGCACATCGACGTTCATCGCGGCGGCGCGACGCGCCGCACAGGCGGCAAGCGGGGGTCACCTCACGAAGAATGGGGCCGCCTCGAGCGAGTTCACCGACCACGATGCGCCCACGAGACGCCCTGGAAAGCTGGGCGCCTTGATCAGCGGCGTGATCATCATCATGGCGCTTGGCGCCCTGCAGGGGCTCGGGTTCCTGCTCCCCTCGCCCCGCGAGGCGGAGGTGGGCGCGCCGCCTCGAACCGCGGCCACCTCGACCGAGGACGTTGCCCCACCGCCGGCCCCCTCGCCCACGCCGGGTCCGGTGCTGGCTAGCCAGAGCCGAGGGACCTTCACCGCGTTATCGCCCGCCCGCCCTCAGGTGGACATTTTCCGTTACATCGACGGCGCCAATATTGTCACACCGGCGCCGGGCTCAGCCATCGCGGACTGGACGCTTGAACAACTGCTCGAGGCACAGATGACGCCTGAGCGTTGGGATGACGCGACCGGCGGGATCGCCGTCTCCGTACCCGCACCTTTTCGGCGCAAGCTTCCGCCGGACTTCGGCACGTTCCATCGCGCACAATAAACCTGCGCGCAGGCGTAGCGCGCCCGGTGAACATGGTTAGAATGCGCTCAACTTTCTGCTGAGTCCCGACCCATTCGCGGGGCGTCCTGCCGGCGACGCCCTCTCGCCACGATAAGCGCAAGTGGCTCCCCGGCGTCTCCTGCGGCGATTTCGTCGGGCGGCCATTTGTGGGGCTGCGCCGCGAATTTGATCGAGACTCACTCGACTTTTCGCCGCACCGGTGGCACCGGTTCTGCGACCATTTGAGCTCGAGCCTAGGACCGCGCGCTTGCAGATCTATCTTCCGATCGCAGACCTGCCGGTCAACGTATTCGTCATTCTCGCGATGGGGCTCGCCGTCGGATTCATCTCCGGCATGTTCGGCATCGGCGGCGGTTTCCTGATGACGCCCCTCCTGATCTTCCTCGGCATCTCGCCGGCGGTCGCAGTGGCGACCGTCACCAGTCACATCGCCGCCTCCTCGATGTCCGGCGCGATCAGCTATTGGCGGCGCCGAACGATCGATCTCGCCCTGGCCTTCATGTTGCTTGCAGGCGGAATTATCGGCACTGCCTTCGGTGTCTGGCTGTTTACGACGCTGCGCACGATCGGCCAGCTCGATATCACCATCGGTATTTCCTACGTGCTCCTCCTCAGCATCGTGGGCGCGCTGATGATTACCGAGAGCGTGCGCGCGATTCTGCGGGCGCGGCAGGGCAAACCGGTCGAATTGCGCCGACCCGGCAGCCACACCTGGATACATGGATTGCCGTTCAAACTGCGCTTCAAACGTTCGCGCATTTATGTCTCGACGATTCCGGTGTGGGGGATCGGCTTCTCGATGGGATTCATCGGCGCGGTTATGGGTATTGGGGGCGGGTTTCTGCTCGTGCCGTTGCTGATCTATGTACTGCGTGTGCCGACCGCGACGGTGATCGGAACGTCCATGGTGCTCACGCTCATCACCATGGCGTCGGCAACAGTCATGCACGCAGCCACCAATCATCTGGTCGACGCGCTGCTGGCGCTGCTGCTGATGGTTGGCGGTGTGATCGGCGCACAATTCGGCGCCCGCGCCGGACAGAAAATGCGCGGCGAACGGCTGCGTCTTCTGTTGGGGCTGCTTGTCCTTGCGGTCGGGATCCGCTTCGCCCTGAATCTGGTATTGCCGCCCGACAATCTTTATTCCATCCGCGTGATGGACTCTGACACATGACCAGGCGCTCTGTATGTGCAGCCGTCGCCATGGTCGCAGCCCTCGCCGGCTCCAGTGTTCCTGCCGCGGCCGAGCGGCTCGTCGTATCGCTGTCGAACCACCGGGTAATGGTGACGTCGAATTTCACCGGCGAGGAACTGGTGCTGTTCGGCGGAATCGAACAGGACGGCGCGTCACGGACGCGGCCGGGCGGCTACGACATCATCGTCACTGTCACCGGGCCGCGGCAGACGGTGGTGACTTTCCGCAAAGCGAGAGCTCTCGGAATCTGGGTCAACACCGACTCGCGGGTGCTCGAGAATGCACCCGCCTATCTGGCCGTCCTCTCCAACCGGCCCCTCGACGCCATCACCAATCCCGAGACGTTACGCCGTTTGCAGCTCGGCCTCGACAATATTCCATTACCCCAACGCGCCAGCGTCAACATCGCCGACGCCGCCAGCGACGATCCATTTCGCTTGGCCTTTATCAAGATCAAGAGCGATCAGGGTCTCTATCGCGAGGCTTCGAACGACGTCACCTTCCTGGCTCCGGCGCTGTTCCGCGCCTCGATACCTTTGCCGGCCGAGGTGCCCGTCGGCACCTACGAGGTGGATGTCAGGCTGTTCGCGGACGGCGTGCAGATCGCACGCGCCCCGTCTCCATTCGAAGTCTACAAATCGGGTTTCGAACAGGTGGTCACCAATGCGGCCCGCGATCACGGTTTGCTCTACGGGCTCGCCACGGCAATGATGGCAATCGCCACCGGCTGGTTTGCCTCGGTCGTGTTCAGGCGGGATTGACGCCACGCCTTGCCGAATGATGGGCGCGCTCAGGACCGCCAATCAGAACCGCCAATCAACGCGCCGTTGACCAGGCCGGTGACACCCCATCTGCAATAGCCGGACAGCTTCCGAACCTGGCGCCAGTTTCCTTCGGGCCGACCTCCCCGGCCGCGTCACCAAGTAGATGCCGAGTGCGAGCGGCGCGAGCCCGATAAGGTCGAACCACGCGATCTGCTCGCCGAGAAGAAGCCATCCGAACAGCATGCCCAGCGGGGGCATCAGAAAGTGATACGCGCTTGCGGTCGTGGCGCCACTGACCGTTAAGAGGTGGAACCACAGAAGGTAGCCGAAGACTGAAACGAACAGGACGGAATATGCCAGCGCGCCAATCAGGCGCCAGCTCGGC
>DASSJW010000689.1:0-10078 GCA_035690995.1 Xanthobacteraceae bacterium | reverse complement strand
GGTGAGCAGCGACGGCACGACCAGGAGCGACGCCGCCTGCGCCGGCGGCATCACGATCGCCAGCAGGCCCATCGCGACCGTCGGCAGGCCGAGACCGATCACTCCCTTGACGAAGCCGGCGAGCACGAATGTCGACGCGATGACGACGAGAACTGCAAGACTCATGCGCCGCTTATATCAGGCGCCTGGTGGACCTCTCCTTCGGATGTCACGAACAGAGGCTTCGCCAGGCACGCACGTCCGACGGACGCGTCCCGGAGGATGGAACGCGTCAGCCGTCGTCATCCGGGCTCGGTCGTCTGTTCTTGTCGCTCTGCGCCGTCGCGATCTCTACGCCGCCGACTTTCGCGCGGCCACGATCTGGTCGGCGGTGCGGCCGACGAGTTCGGCCATGTGATCGAACTTGAACGTGAAGCTGCCGACCCCGGCGGTGGCCGAGCGCACCTCCACGATCAGATCACCGATCTCCGACTCCGGCATCTGCACGCGCACCACGTCCCATCCGTCCCAGCCCTCGCGGGTATCGAAGCCGAGAATCTGGCCACGCCGTCCCGACATCAGCGCATTCATTTTCGCGGTCGCTTCCGACGGGCAGACGATTTCCACTTGATAGATCGGCTCGAGCAGCACCGGCTGACAGTGCGGCAGTCCCTCGTGGATGGCGAGACGCCCGGCAAGCTGGAACGCCATGTCGGACGAGTCGACGGTGTGATAGGAACCGTCGACCAGCTTCGCCGCGATGTCGACGACCGGGAAACCGAGCGGACCGTGCTTGAGCGCGTCGACCACCCCCTCCTCCACCGAAGGAATGTAATTGCGCGGCACGACGCCGCCCTTGATTTCTTCGGTGAAGGTGAAACCCGAGCCGCGCGGCAACGGCTTGATGTCGAGCACGACATCGCCGTATTGGCCGTGACCGCCCGACTGCTTCTTATGGCGGCCCCGCTGCACGATCCCTTTCTTGATGGTCTCGCGATAGCCGACCGTGGGCTTGCTGGTGACCGTCGCCACGCCGAACCGGTCGGTCAGCCGCTCGGTGGCCACGCGCAGTTGCATCTCGCCTTGTCCCCACAACACCACCTCGTGCGTCTCGGCATTGTGCACGACGGTGATCGACGGGTCCTCTTCGAGCAGCTTCGCCAGCGCCTGGCCGAGCTTGACGTCGTCCTTGCGCTCCTTGGCGGCCACGGCAATGCACAGCACCGGCGCATGGGGGGCGACCGCGGCAAGCGGCGGATGCGGCTTCTGGCCGTCGGTCAGGGTGTCGCCGGTCTTGGCGTGATCGAGCTTGCCGAACGCCACCGTATCGCCGGCTTCGGCGGGACCTCGCTTCTCGCTGTGCTGGCCCATCAGCTTGAACACCGCCGCGACCCGTCCGGCCTCTCCTTCGGCGCGCAGCAGGGTCGTACCATCTCCGATCTTGCCCGTAAGTACCCGCGCCACCGACATCTTGCCGCCGTGCGAGGTGTTGATGGTCTTCAACACGTAAGCCACGGGACTGCCGGACTTTACGCCCAGCCGCTTGGCCGTATCCGCGACGCTGGGCGATTCATGGCGCAACGCCTTCATCAGCCGCAGCACCCCGTTGGTGCGCGTGGCGGAGCCGAACAGGACCGGACAGACCAGGCCTTCACGCACTTCCTTGGACAGATCATCGAAGATCTTGTCGCGCGGAGGCTGGATGTCTTCCAGCAGCTGCTCCATCAGCTCGTCGTCGTGGTCGGCCAGCGTCTCCAGCATGGAGAAACGCGCGGTCTTTTCGCGGTCGAGCACATCGCCTTCGAGCGGAATGACCTCGGACGGCGCATGCTCCTTGTAGACAAAGGCGCGTTCGAGCGCGAGATCGACGAACCCCGTGATGATGTCGCCGGAAAAGGTCGGGATCTGCCGCAGCAGCAACTTGCTCCGCGATGCCGGCTGCAGGACCCGGAGCACGTCGTGGATGGTGGAATCGGCTTTGTCGATCTTGTTCAGGAATAGAAAGCGCGGAATATTCTGCTCTTCGAGCTCGCGCAGAATGAGCTGGACCTGCGGCACTTTCTTCTCGTCGAGCTCGCACACCACGACCGCAGCGTCGACTGCAGGCAGCGCCACCCGCATATCGTGGACGAATTCAACCGAGCCCGGAAAATCGATGAACGTGTAGGAGTCGCCCATGAAGGTGGTGCTGGCCACCGAAAGCTCGACGCTCATCTTGTGATCGCGCGCTTCCTTGCTGGCGTCACCGACCGTATTCCCCGCCTCGATCGTACCCTGGCGCTGAATGGCGCCAGTGCGGGCAAGGATGGCTTCGAGCAGGGTCGTCTTGCCGCTCTGGAACGGGCCCACTAGCGCGATGCACCGTGGACCCGAAGCTCTTGTGCCGTTCTGTGCCATTTCCGCCTCCCAAATTCGCCGAGATGCGGCCTTCTCCGAGACCGTTTAGCTATCGTTTCAGGCCGGAGGGGGATTTGGCAAGAGGCGGCGGCGTCTCAGTCATCCGCCGACGGAACCGGCGGATATGCATCGACTGCATGCCGACAAAAAACGGCCGCCCTCTCGAGCGGCCGTTCACGCATCGAGCGATGGTACGCCGGTCAGGGACCGGCGCGCAGACGCAGTTCAGCGACCCCCACGGCGAGATTGAGTCCGACCGAGCTGTCCACCGAGACCGGCTGCAGCGCGACCGTGCGGTTGGAGCCGCCGACCAGAACATTGGCGCCGAGGCCGGCGGCGATTGTCACCTCGCCGGTCGCGCCGAAATAGTCGCCGGCGAGAAAGCCGGGATTGGGGCCCATGCTGTCAGTAAACACGCCCCAGATCATCACGCCGCTGCTGGTGACGCCAATGTCGAGCCCGAACTTGCTGATCGACCCGCTATAGACCTGTTGCGGACCAGCCGGCTCCGGCGCGAACACGCAGGACACCGTCTTCTGCGATCCGATAATGAACCCGATCCCAGCCGAGACGTCACAGGTCAGCACGCCGGCCTTGACCCGCTGCGCGGCGGCTGGATCGATTGACCCAACAGCCAATGCAAACGCGGCAGCCCCGATGGCGTAACGCAGCATCTAGATTCTCCCTCTGCTTGAATCGCAAACCCGGATCCGGGTCGCGTGCCTCGAATCGATCTTATGCAAGAACGCGCGCGATGTCGCGCCTGCAGGGGGGAACCCCACCGCTGCACGTCATTTCAAGTTGCCGCAGAAACGCTGGATGCGCCGGCAGGCCTCCTCGACGTCCTCGGTCTTGGTCGCATAGGAAATGCGAAATGCCGGACCAAAACCGAACGGGGTGCCCTGCACCACCGCCACGCCCTCGGCCTCCAGCAGCTCGGTGACGAAATCCTCGTCGGTGACGAGCTTGTTCCCGCTCGGCGCCGTCCGCCCGATGGTGCCGGCACAGGACGGATAGACGTAGAACGCGCCCTCGGGCTTGGGGCACTGGATGCCGCGCGCCTGGTTGAGCATCGAGACGCACAGGTCGCGCCGCTCCTTGAAGATGGCATTGTGCTTGGCGATGAAGTCCTGCGGTCCCCCGAGCGCCTCGACCGCCGCCCATTGCGACACCGCGGTCGGGTTCGAGGTCGACTGCGACTGGATCATTGCCATTGCCTTGATCAGCGGCTCGGGGCCGCCGGCATAACCGATGCGCCAACCGGTCATGCAAAAGGTCTTGGAGACGCCGTTCACCGTGAGCGTGCGCTCGTACAGTTTGGGCTCGACCTGTGCCGGCGTGGTGAACTCGAAATCGTCGTAGACGAGGTGCTCGTACATGTCGTCGGTCATGACGTAGACATGCGGATGCCTGACCAGCACGTCGGTCAGCTTCTTGAGCTCGGCGCGCGTATAGGCGGCGCCGGTGGGATTCGACGGCGAGTTGAGCAGCACCCACTTGGTCTTCGGCGTGATCGCCCGCTCGAGCGCTTCCGGCGACATCTTGAAGCCGGACTCGAGCGTGGTCGGCACGCTCACCGGCTCGCCGCGCGCCAGCATGACCATGTCGGGATAGCTGACCCAATACGGCGCCGGAATGATCACCTCGTCGCCGGGATCGAGCGTCGCCATGAATGCGTTGTAGAGCACCTGCTTGCCGCCGGTGCCGACGATGATCTGGCTCGGCTTGTAGTCGAGGCCGTTCTCGCGCTTGAACTTGCGGGCGATTGCCGCCTTGAGCTCAGGGATGCCGTCGACCGCGGTGTACTTCGCCGCCTTGCCGCCCTCGATCGCCGCGATCGCAGCCCGCTTGATGTTGTCGGGCGTGTCGAAATCCGGCTCCCCCGCCCCGAGCCCGATCACGTCACGGCCGGACGCCTTGAGTGCACGCGCCTTGTCCGTGACCGCGATGGTCGCGGACGGCTTGATGCGCTTGAGGTATTCCGCCAGGAGGGCCATGACGATCTCCGCTTGCCCATACCGGGCGCGAGCTTCCTAATGACCCAAGCCGCCGACGGCAAGCCTCAATCGCAGGCGCACACATCGGTGTGATCGCGCCAAAGCGCCCGCGCGCGACGCCCTCCGGCGGGAGGTCACTGAAATATATCGGCGAACCTCGCCTTGAGCTCGCGCCCCCGCTCCTCGATCAGGTCGAGGTCGACCGGGATATATTTCATCTCGCTCAGCGCCGGCTGGCCGGGCGGCGGCGGAATGTCCACGCGGGCCGCGTGAATGCCGCCGGCGGCGATCATCCGCTGCGCCACCGGAGAGATCATGAATTGCGCGAACAGCTTGGCCGCGTTGGGATTGCGCGCCCCTTTGATCACCGCCGTGGGCGAGGACACGATGAAGACCCCCTCGGTCGGATACACCATCTTCTGATTGGGCACCTCGTGGCCTTCGGCGAAGCTGCGCGGATCGGCGCCCTCGGCACCGATCACCCGCTCGCCCTGCTGCATCGTGCTGAAAACCTGCTGGTGGCCTTGCACGATCATGGTCTCATTGGCACGCAGGGCTTTATAGAAGTCCCACCCGAGCGTGCGCGACAGCATCCCCACCACGACCAGCTGGATCGCGGTGAAGGAGGGATCCGGCATCACCATCAGGCCCTTGTATTTCGGATGCTTGAGGTCGGACCAGGTCGTGGGGACGTCCTTCACCTTGTCGCTGCGGATCGGAATGCCGATGATCGAAAGCCGCTGGGCGATCCAGCGACCGTCGCGATCGCGGGCTTCATCCACCACCTTGTCGAACCCTTCCGGCTTGAACGGCTCGAACAGGCCCTGCTTGGCCAGGCCGTTGGCGGCGCCGCCATCGGACATGGTCATCACGTCGGCGCCGGGCCGGCCGGCGCTGACCTCCTGCTGCAGCCGCCGCAGCACCGCCTGGCCGCCGGTGCGCAGAAGCTGGACCTTGATCCCGGTTTGCTCCTGAAACTTGTCGGCCAGCTGCTGGGCGAGCGCGACCGGCGTCGAGGTGTACCAGCTCAAATTGCCTTCCTTGCGCGCGGCCGCGGCGTCGGCTTGGTCCGCCGCCTGCGCCGACGCCGGCACGCCCGCGCAAAGTGCGATGCACTGCAGCAAGGCGAAAGCCACGGCAGTGTTTGTCCGCGACCCCATCGTGTTCCTCCGACCGGCGACGTGGAATTTAAGCTTGGCGCCGTTGCTCGCATGGTCGGCCCGCGGGCGCGAAAAGGCAATCGGCGCTTCTTTGCGGCGCGCGATGTCGGCACGAGCGGTTGCTCCTCGCTGCGACCGGATCAATCCTCGGCGCGAAATCGTGATTCAATGGGCAGCAATTTGGCTCTAAACTGCGTGCCATAAACAACGATACGAGCGTCTCCGGGAGAACGCCATGAAGCTCACAGCCGAGCAGATCCGCAGCTTCGACGAGCAGGGTTACGTGTTTTTTCCGAACTGCTTCTCCGAAGACGAGGTCGCGGTTCTGCGCAGCGAGGCCGACAGCATTCTCAGGACCAACCGCCAGGAGGTCTGGCGCGAGAAGACCGGCGCGCCGCGCACCGCCTTTGCCGCGCACACCTATAACGAAGCCTTCCGGCTGATGGCCCATCACCCGCGGCTGGTCGAACCGCTGCAGCAGCTGTTCGGCGAAGGTGTCTATGTCCACCAGTTCAAGATCAACGCCAAGGCGGCGTTCGAAGGCGACGTCTGGCAATGGCACCAGGACTACGGCACCTGGGCGCGCGATGACGGCATGCCGGAGCCGCGGGCGATGAACATCTCGATCTTCCTCGACGAGGTGCTGCCGATCAACGGCCCGCTGATGCTGATCCCGAAGAGCCACAAGCACGGCACCCTCGCCGCCGGTCACGACAGGAGCACGACATCCTATCCGCTCTGGACGCTGGATCAGGAGACGGTGACGCGGCTTTGCGCCGAGGCGGCGCCGCCCGGGGGCATCGGGATCGTGGCGCCGACCGGCAAACCCGGTTCGGTGCTGATGTTTCACGGCAATCTCGTGCACGCGTCGCCGCCGAACATCACCCCCTACCCGCGCAAGATCGTCTATCTCACGCTGTGCGCCGTCTCCAATCACATCACCAAATTCACCCGCGCGGAATGGATCGCGCACCGCGACTTCACGCCGATCGTGCCGGTGGAGGACGACGCCCTTGTGGCATATGCGCGCGCGCATCGCGTCGCCGCCGAGTAACGGCGAAATAATTTTCTGCCTGAGACCCGCGCGGCAGCAAGCATCGTCTGCGGCCTGCTGACGCGGCAGCGCGCAGTCACTTATATGCCTCTGCGCCATGACATTGCCGTCGTAATGACCTAAGCGTCGGCGAGAGCAAACCGCGGCGAACGACCGCTAGAGGGAAGGCGATGTATACGCTCTATTCCATGCAGCGATCAGGCAACAGCTACAAAGTGCGGCTGGCGCTCGCGCAGCTGGGCTTGCCCTATCGCCTGGTCGAGGTCGACATCCTCCAGGGCGAGAGCCGCACGCCCGAGTTCCTGGCCAAGAATCCCAATGGTCAGGTGCCGCTGCTCGAAGCCGCGCCCGGCCGTTATCTCGCCGAATCGAACGCGATCCTCTGGCACGTCGCCAGCGGCACGCAGCTTCGCCCCGACAACCGCATCGATCGCGCCGAAGCGCTGCAATGGATGTTCTTCGAGCAGCACAGCATCGAGCCCAATATCGGCGCCGCCTATTTCTGGCTTGCGCTGGTCAAGGGCGGACGCGAGCTGCAGCAGCACGCGCTCGAGGATTGGATGGAGGAAGGCTACCGCTCGCTGGCGGTGATGGAGAATCATCTCAAGCATCACCGCTTCTTCGCGGCCAACCGCTACACCGTCGCCGACATCGCGCTCTATGCCTATACCCATCTGGCGCATCAGTGCGATTACGAGCTCGCCACTTTTCCGGAGATCCGCGCCTGGCTCGATCGCGTGGCGGCGCAGCCGCATCACGTACCGATGGATTGGCAGCCGGAGACCGTCGCGGCCGAATAGGACGCGGCCTCCTCCGCAGGCGGTGCACGCGCGCGCAGACCGCATAATCATTACGCAGAGCGCGCGAAAAGACCGCGTTAACGCTTCGTTAACCTCAAGATACGAAATCTTGTGGCGTTAACCCTTCGTTAACCCGAAACACAAAATGGCCCTTATTCGTCAAAGCCTTCGCCCAAGTCCGGCCGAATCCGCGCCGGCATCGGCCGCGATCTATTGACCCATTGAAGACCGATTCGTGGACACTGATTCGTGGAGATTGACATGCCGAAGACATTGCTCACACGCACCGGAATCACCGATGCGCGCCAGGTTTGCGCTCCGAAGCACCGCTCGATCGCTTTCGTCGAATTGATCACCACCGCCGCGCTCGCGTTGTCGACGGCCGTCGCCGTCACTGCCGTTTCGATTGGAATCGCGCGCGCCGATGTGCTCGGCGCCGTGAGCAACGGCGACGCTACGCCGTTGGCGATCGCACTGTCGTTCGGGTTGTTGCTCGCCGCCATGAGCGTCGTCACCGCCATCATGGCCGGTGATTCGCGGCACGAATGACCTTTCCACCTGTTCAGGGCGGCCGGTCGGGGGAAGTCACTGCCGCGCGTCACCGGACGCGCGGCGGTGATGTCTTCGGGGCCGTCATTCCAGCTTGATGTTCGCAGCCTTGATGATCGGCCACCACTTTTCGATCTCTGCCTTGTGATAGGCGGCGAGCGCCGCCGGCGACTGCTGCTCGCGCGGCGCGATCTCGTGGCCGAGCTCATTGAACCGTTGCCGCACGCCGGGATCCGCCAGCGTCTCCACGACCGCGGCATTGAGCTTGGCGATGACGTCCTTCGGCGTGCCTTTCGGGGCCCAGATGGCGTGCCAGAACGGAAAGTGCAGGCCCGGCACGCCGGCCTCGTCGATCGTCGGCACATCGGGCGCCGCGAACCAGCGCTTCTGCGTCAGAACGGCATAGGCCTTGATGCTGCCGGCGCGGTATTGCGGCAACGTCTGCCCGGCCTCGGGACACGACAGATCGATCTGTCCGGCCAACATGTCCTGCATCAACGGCGCGGCACCGCGATAGGGCGCGAGCGGAAACTTGGTGCCGGTCATGTTCTGGAAATAGACGAGACACATGTGAATGCCGCTGCCGAGTCCGGTAGTGGCAGCCGACGCCTTGTCGGGGTTGGCCTTGAGCCACGCGATCAGCTCCCGCAGATCCTTCGCCGGCAGATTGCTGCGGCCGATAATCCACAACGGCGCGATCGAGAGCATCGACACCGGTTCGAAATCGTTCAGATAGTCGAAGGGCACGGGATACATCGCCCCTGCGCCGACGTGGGACGTCCATTGTCCGACGACGAGGGTGTAGCCGTCGGGCGCCGCGCGAAACAGGCGGGTGACGCCGATGGTGCCGCCGGCGCCGCTCACATTCTCGATGATCACGGACTGGCCGAGCGCCTTGTTCATGCGCTCGCTCACGATGCGCGCCACGATATCGGTCACGCCGCCCGCCGCGAACGGCACGATCACCGTGACCGGCCGCGACGGATAAGTCTGCGCGGTCGCTCCGGCCACGGCGGCCAACATGGCAAATATCAACGCAATCGACAGCTTGATCAGCTCTCGTCCCACGGCGTCTCACCCCATTCGCTGCCGACTGAAGGCGTCGGACTCATTCCGGCGGCTTGATGTTAGCCGCCTTGATGATCGGCCACCACTTCTCGATCTCGGCCTTGTGAAAAGCGGCCAGCGCCTCCGGCGTCTGTTCCTCGCGCGGCGAGATCACGTGACCGAGTTCCGTGAGCCGCTGCCGCACGGCTGGATCGGCCAACGTCTCGACGACGGCGCTATTGAGCCTGTCAATGATCTCCTTGGGCGTGCCTTTGGGAGCCCACAAACCATTCCAGAACGAAATGTACATTCCGGTCACACCGACCTCGTCCATGGTCGGGACTTCGGGCGCCGACGGCCAGCGCTCCTTCGACATCACGGCGAACGGCCTCATCGCGCCGCTGCGCAGGAACGAGAGCGTCTGCGAGGCCTCGGCGCAGAACATGTCGATCTGCCCCGCGATCAGATCCTGCATGACCGGCGCACCACCGCGATAGGGGACGAGCTGAAAGCTGGTGCCCGTCTTCTGCGCAAAGTACAGCAGGCACACATGCGCTCCGCTGCCGGCGCCGATGGTGGCGGCCGACGCCTTGCCCGGGTTTGCTTTGAGCCACGCGATCAGCTCACGGGCGTTCTGCGGCGGCAGCGCGTTCTTGCCGACGATCATGAGCGGCGTGGCGCTGATGCGCGAAATCGGCTGCAACTCCAACACCGCGTCGTGGGCGGCCGGATACATCGCGCCCGCGCCCACATGGCTGGTCCAGTTGCCGATGCTGAGCGTGTAACCGTCGGGCGCCGAGTGCGCGGCGCGGGCGACGCCGATGCTCGCGCCGGCGCCGGTGACGGTCTCGACGACCACCGGCTGGCCGAGCGATATCCGCATGCGCTCGCCCAGGATGCGGGCGAGCGTATCCGACGGACCGCCCGCGGGAAACGGCACGATGATGGTGATGGGACGTGACGGATAGGCTTGCGCATGCGCGTGGGTGACGCAGCCCACGGCGACGGCGAGCGCCGTGAACACGGATTTAAGCTTCATGGCTTCCTCGTCTGTTCCTGCCCCGCTTTTTGCGATGACGATGACACGGAGCGCGT
>DASSJW010000688.1:0-7071 GCA_035690995.1 Xanthobacteraceae bacterium | reverse complement strand
ATGCGCTCGCCGACCCTGGCGCGGCTGTACTTGCAATGCGCCCCCGATGACGACATCGAGAACTGGCCGGACGCGCGCATCTGGCAGGAACTGCACGCGCGGCTCGCGGGAACGCGGCCGCTCGCCGAAGGCGCCATGCTGCAGAAGGGCATCACCGCCATGCGCAGCTTCGTGGTCGAGCCGATGCAGTATGGCCGGCTTTTTCTCGCCGGCGATTCCGCCCACATCCAGCCGCCGACCGGAGCCAAGGGCATGAATCTCGCCTTGGCCGACGTGATGGTGCTCTCGCGCGCAATCGCCGAATTCTATCGCGCCGGCCGCACCGAGCTGCTCGAGCGCTATTCGGCCACCTGTCTGCGGCGGGTCTGGCGGGCACAACGATTCTCCTGGTGGATGACGCAGCTGTTCCACCTCGATCCCAGCCACAACGCCTTTGATCGCAAGCGCCAGCTCGCCGAGCTCGACTATGTGACCAGCTCGGAAGCGGCGAAGCGCTCGCTGGCGGAGAACTATGCCGGCTTGCCGGTCGAGATCTAGCTCAAGTGGAGCAGCGCGGATGCAGGTCCTCGTGGTCGGAGCGGGCGTGGTCGGGCTTGCTGTCGCGCGCGCGGCCGCCATCGCCGGCCACGAGGTGGTCATCGCCGAAGCCGCCGCCGCCATCGGTACCGGCGTCTCGTCGCGCAACAGCGAGGTCATCCACGCAGGCCTCTATTATCCGACCGGATCGAGCCGCGCGTACCACTGCACGCGCGGACGGCGGATGCTGTACGCGTTTTGCGCCTCCCACGGCGTGCCGCACCGCAAGTGCGGCAAGCTCGTGGTCGCCACCAGCGAGAGCGAGCGCGAGCGCCTGGCCGCGGTCCACAAGCAAGCCAAGATCAACGGCGTCGAAGGCATCGAGCTCATCGACGCCGCGGCGGCCAAGCGGCTCGAGCCGGAGCTTGCCTGTGTCGCCGCGATGCGCTCACCGGAAACCGGCATCATCGACAGCCACAGCTACATGCTGGCGCTGCGCGGCGATCTCGAAGACCACGGCGGCATGGTCGCTTTCGGCAGTCCGATCGAGCGGCTACGGCCGGCGGGCGATGGCTGGGACGCCGCCATCGGCGGCAACGATCCGCAATGGCTGAGCTTCGACGCCGTCATCAATTGCGCGGGGCTCGGCGCCCAGCGCCTCGCGCGGGCGACCGAAAGTTATCCGGCTGAGCGCGTGCCGCGGCTGGTACTGGCGAAAGGCAGCTACTTCAGTTTTGCCGGCCGGCCGGCGTTCTCGCGGCTGATCTACCCGGTGCCGGTGCCGGGCGGTCTCGGCGTGCACGTGACGCTCGACCTCGCGGGACGCATGCGCTTCGGGCCCGACGTCGAATGGATCGAAGGCGAGAACTACGACGTCGATCCCGCCCGTGCGCAGGCGTTCTATGCGCGCATTCGCGACTACTGGCCGAAGCTGCCGGACGGTTCGCTCGCCGCGGACTACGCTGGCATCCGGCCCAAGCTGACCGGACCGGGGGAGGCGGCGGCTGATTTCCTGATCGAGGGTCCGCGGCAGCACGGGCGTGCCGGGCTCGTCCACATGTTCGGGATCGAGTCGCCCGGGCTCACCTCCGCGCTCTCGCTCGCGGACGAGGTCGTGAGCTATCTCTCGAGCTGAACGCGCTTGTTCTTGCGGGCGGAGGCCGCGTGGTCGCCCTGCTTGATATCGGCGGCCGGCGCAGCGGTTGCCAGCGCGGGCGTGGTCTTGGTTTTGGCCAGCTTGCGTCGCAGATCCGCAGGCACCGCGGAAGAGACTGCGACCGGCGTGAAATTCTGCCGCCGCACGCCGCCATTGTAGACCATCAAGCCGCTGTTGGTGGCGACGATGTCGCCCGCCCGTAGCGTAGGATCGTCCTGGACCGACGTGCTGACCAGCCCGAGCGCACTCTTGCCGTTGCAGGTGCAGCCCTCGATAAGCTTCTCCCGATAGACGAAGGCCGTGCTCAGATCGGCGTAGCGCTTGCCGTCCGTCGCGACTGCCTGCTCGATGCTGCTGCCGTGGTAGATCTTGGTCTGGCTCGCCGGGCAGAATGAACTGCAGGTCTGCTCCGGGGCCGTGCCCTCATGGCGCTGGACCGGGAAAAAGCGCCCGTCGCACAGCCGCACGCAATAGGCAGCCGACACGTCCATTTCGGGGCGAAGGGATGGCGGCACCGGCGAGCCGAACGGAGTCCAGGCAGAGAATGGATCGGCGTAGGCGCTCACGGGCGGCGCCGCGGGGGTCGACGGCGCGGACCGCCGGCCGAGGATGGTATCGAAAATCCCGTTTTGGGCGGAAGCAGGCGTGCCGGCGAGGACCAGAGCCAGCACGGCGATGCCCGCGAGCACCATGGTTTTGGCGATGGTCGCGCGTGCGCGATAGCCCAAGCTCTTGCCGCGACGCGCCCGCACCGGTCAATCCCCCTTGGCGCGCGCAGCCGAGCGCACGCTTTCGACACATCCGGGCTAAAAAGCTGTCTCGCCGCCCCGGCTCCCGAGCATTGGTCGCGCCAGCGGGCGAAAAGGTTCACGATTTCATCGCCCTATCACGGACGAAGCAGAATCCGAAGGGTCGATCGCGTCAGAAGTAGCGCCACCACACATAGAGGTGGCTGATGGCGATCGAGACGATCATCATCGGCATGCCGTAGAGCGTGTAGGTCACGAACCGGAACGGGATGCTATTGCGCTCCGCAATGCCGGCGACCGTGAGGTTGGCCGACGCGCCGATGAGCGTCCCGTTGCCACCGAGGCAGGCGCCGAGCGATAGGCACCACCAGAGCGGCTGGATCTGGTCTGCGCCGCCAAAGGCGGGCGCCATGCTCTTGATCAGCGGAATCATGGTGGCCACGAACGGAATGTTGTCGACGATCGCCGACAGGAAGGCCGACGCCCACAGGATGGCGTAGCCGGCGTGGGCCAGGTTGCCGCCGGTTGCCGCCACCAGCTCATTGGCGAGCAGATGAAGCAGACCACCGACCTCGACGCCGTGCACTACGATGAACAGACCGACGAAGAAGAAAATCGTGATCCATTCGACGTCGCCGAACGTCTTGTGCACGTTCGCGGACTGCTTCTCGTTGTGATGTTGCCAATTGTCGAGCAGCATCAACGCTGCCGCGCCCGCCATCGCGATGGTCGCGGGTTGGAGGTGCAGCGGGCGTGCGAGCACGAAGCCGGCGATCACGGCGGTCAGTACCACGAGCGATTGCTTGAGCAGGATCCAATCAACGATGGCCCCTTCCGCGCTCATCCCCATGACCAGTGCGCGGCGCGCCGGCGTCGATTTTAGCGCTCTTCCCCAGAGCAGATGGATCATCAGTGCCTGCACCGCCATGATCACGACGATCACGGGCGTGAGGTGAATGAGGAAGGCGTTGAAGTCGAGGCCGACAAGCGAACCGATGAGGATGTTCGGCGGATCGCCGATCAGCGTCGCGGTGCCGCCGATATTGGAGGCGAACACCTCGGCGAACAGGAACGGATAGGGCGGGACGTCGAGCTCGCTGGTGATCGCAAGCGTCACCGGCACTACCAGGAGAACCGTGGTTACGTTGTCGAGCAGCGCGGAAACGACTGCCGTGGTGATCTGCAGCAGCACCAAGATGCCGGCGGGGCTGGCCTTCGCCTTCTGCGCCGACCAGATCGCCAGATATTCGAACATCCCCGAGCGGCGAGAAATCGACACCAGGATCATCATGCCGGTGAGCAGCCCGATCGTGTTCCAGTCGATGCCTTTGACCGCTTCGTCCTGGTCGAGCGCACCGACGAAGATCATCACCGATGCGCCGAGCAGGGCGACGATCGCCCGGTTGAGCTTGTCCCAGATGATGACGCCGTAGGTGATACACAGGATGACGGTCGAGACCATCATCGGGTTGAGGCCAAAAAAGATGTGCGGCACGAAATGTTGCGAAGGCACGTCATCTTCCCCCAGCGCGAGCTGCAGGCTCAGGGATGCGCGGCGACCTGTCAATATGAGGCAACGCCGCATTGCGTTCGCGTAGCATCGCGAGTCTGATCCCGGGCCCGAGGCCGCCTGAAAGAGCAGCGGTCGGCTCAGGGCTTCGCGGCCAAGACGACAGTGAGCAGCGCGAAGACCGGCAGCAGCACCAGCGCTGACCAGAGCATATAGCCGAAGAAGCTTGGCATTTTCACGCCACGTTCGGTCGCGATCGCGTAGACCATGAAGTTCGGCGCATTGCCAATATAGGTCATCGCGCCCATGTAGACCGCCCCCATGGAAATCGCGGCGAGCGTGGTTGCGAGCGGCCCCATGAGCTCGCTCGCATCGCCGCCAGCGAGCTCAAAGAACACCAGATAGGTGGGCGCATTGTCGAGAAAGGCCGAGAGAGCGCCGGTCAGCCAGAAATAGGCGAGGTCATGCGGGGTACCGTCGCGCGCGGTGACAACCGCGAGCAGCCACGAAAACGCGCCGTCCTTTCCCGCCTGGAGCATCGCAAGCACCGGGATGATGCAGGTGAAGATGCCGGCGAACAAAATGGCTACTTCGCGGATCGGCTCCCAGGTGAAGCCATTGGCCTCGCGGTGCTCGTTGGGCGTCAACGCGAGCGACAGGACCGCGATCAGGATGAGCGCCGCGTCGCGCGCCAGGTTCTGCAGCTCGACTTGGGTGCCATAGACGTCGAAGCTGATACCCGGCCGCCATGTCGCCGAGCCGAGAATGACCCCAACGATGAGCGCGATCAGAACGAAATTGATGCCACCGCTCACGCCGAGCTTTATCGGCGAATCGGCCGCGCCGACGGTCGTGACGAGTCGGTCCTTGCGGTAGTGCCAAATGTCGATCGCGATGAAGATCGCGAGCACCAGCCCGGCGACCAGCGTGGTTTGGAACCACAGATGCCGCATGGTCCAGAAGAAATCGACGCCGTGCAGAAAGCCGACGAACAGCGGCGGGTCTCCGAGCGGAGACAGCGCGCCCCCGATATTGGCGACGAGGAAGATAAAGAACACGACCACATGGATGTTGTTGAGCCGATCGGCGTTTGCGCGGATGAGCGGACGGACCAGGATCATGGCGGCGCCGGTGGTGCCGACGACGCTCGCGATCAGCGTGCCGAAAGCTAGGATGGCGGCGTTGATGAGAGGCGTACCACGCAGGGTGCCGGTAACCAGAATGCCGCCGGCAACGACGTAGAGCGCGAACAGCAGCACGATGAAGCTCAGATATTCGCCGAGCATGGCATGCACGAAAGCGGCCAGCGCCGTCGGCGGGCCGTGGAGTGCAGCGAGCGGCGCCAGCGTCAGCGCGCTCCAGACGAAGGCGAGCTTGCCATAATGATGGTGCCAGAGCCGCGGGAACAGCAGCGGGCCGGTCGCGATGGTCAGCAGGATGCCGATGAATGGCAGCGCCCAAGGCCAGCGCAGTGCCGAGCCGTCGAGGGCGGCGGCGGCAAAAGCATCGTCGGGCGTGAAGCACGCATACAGAACTGCCGAAACGAAGGAGACCTGCCGTATCATCGGATCGTCATGCCCGCGTAAGGGGGCATCCAGGAGGCAACCGCGAATGGTTGTGACGCATGGTCGCGCCGCACGCAAATCTGGTGGCGGCTGGACCAACCTCTTTCGCGGATGGTGGCACCAGACAAGCAGGAAGGCGGTATCGCACGCACGACCGGCTTGGCCGCCCGCCGCTTAGTGCGCGCGGAAGCCGCTCAATGCGCCTCGTCCCAATTGTGCGCGGCGCGGGCGTCGACGGCGAGCGGGACCGTCAGCGAGAGCGCCGGCATCGGCGCCTCTTCCATCACCTTCTTCACCACTGGCAGTGTCTTCTCGACCTCGTCGTCGGGCACCTCGAACACGAGTTCGTCGTGCACCTGGAGCAGCATCTGGGCGGAAAGCTTCGCCTTCGCCAGTGCTGCGTCCATACGCACCATGGCGCGGCGAATGATGTCGGCGGCAGTGCCCTGCAGCCGCGCGTTGATCGCCGCGCGCTCGTTGAACGCGCGGATCGACGCGTTGGAGTGGGCGATCTCCGGGTAATGGCACTTGCGCCCGAACAAGGTGAGCACGTAGCCGTTTTGCTTGGCGGACGCCTTCGTCTGGTCCATGTAGTCGCGGATGCCTGGGAAACGCTCGAAATATTTCTTGATATAGGCGCCGGCCTCCTCGCGCTCGATGCCGAGTTGATTGGCGAGCCCGAACGCCGAGATACCGTAGATGATGCCGAAGTTGATGGCCTTGGCGCGGCGGCGTACCTCTCCCGGCATACCCTTAACCGGCACGCCGAACATCTCGGAGGCGGTCATGGCATGGATGTCGAGGCCTTCGCGGAAGGCTTTCTTCAACTGCTCGATGTTGGCGATCTCGGCCAGAAGCCGCAGCTCGATCTGCGAATAATCTGCGGAGACGAGCTTGTGGCCGTCGGTCGCGATAAAGGCGCGCCTGATCTTGCGGCCTTCCTCGGTGCGGATCGGAATGTTCTGCAGATTTGGCTCGGAGGAGGAGAGCCGGCCGGTCGGAGTCGCCGCGAGTGCGTAACTGGTATGCACGCGATGCGTGCGTGCGTCGACGTAGCCAGGCAGCGCGTCGGTATAGGTCGATTTGAGCTTTGAAACCTGCCGCCAATCGAGGATTTTCCGCGGAAGCGGGTGCCCCTGCTCAGCCAGCTCGTCAAGCACACGCGCGCCGGTCGACCATTGTCCGGTCTTGGTCTTGGTGCCGCCGGGAAGCCCGAACTTGCCGAACAGGATATCACCAAGCTGTTTCGGGCTCCCGGGGTTGAGCGGCTCGCCGGCGAGTGTCTGGATTTCCGCCTCGAGCGCGCCGGCGCGCTGCGCAAATTCACCCGACAGCCGCGAGAGCACCTGCCGATCGATCGAAATGCCGCGTCGCTCCATGCGCGCGAGCACGGGCACCAACGGTCGCTCGAGCGTCTCGTAGACGGTTGCGGTGTGCTCGGCGGCCATTCGCGGCTTCAGGACATGCCAGAGTCGCAAGGCCATGTCGGCATGCTCAGCGGCGAATACCGCAGCCTTGTCGATCTGAACGCAGTCGAAGGTGACACGCGACTTTCCCGATCCCATGATCTCGTTG
>DASSJW010000687.1:0-8074 GCA_035690995.1 Xanthobacteraceae bacterium | reverse complement strand
GAAGACCGGCGAGATCGTCTGGCACTATCAGTTCACGCCCAACGACGCCTACGACTACGACGCGTGCTGGGAGCTGATCAACGCCGAGCTCAACGTCGGCGGCGAGAAGCGCAAGGTGATCATGCAGTTCAACCGCAACGGCTTCCTCTATGCGATCGACCGCGCGAAGGGGAAACTGGTTGCGGCCAATCCGTTCGAGAAGGTCAACTGGGCGACCCACATCGACAAGGAGACCGGCCGGCCGGTCGAGACCGAGCTTGCCGCCAAGCTGCGTCAAGTCGGAAACCAGGTCGAGCTGTGGCCCACGCCGTTGGGCGCCAAGAACTGGCCGCATGCCGCCTATAGCCCGGAGACTGGTCTGCTTTACGCCAACACACAGCATCAGGGCGCGCTCTATAAGCACCTTGAAACCAAGCCCTTCGTGGTCGGCCAGCGGTATATGTATATCGAGCGCCTGCCGGTACCGAACAACGGTGGCGAGCCGTGGGGCCACATCGATGCGGTCGATCCGCTCACCGGCAAACAGAAGTGGCGCGTGCCGCTGACCGACCATCCGATCTGGTCGGCGAACCTCGTCACCGGCGGCGGGCTCCTGTTCACCGGCAAGGAGACCGGGGAATTCATCGCGCTCGACATCGAGGACGGCAAGCAGGTCTGGCAGTTCCAGACCGGCTCGGGCATTAATGCTCAGCCGATCACCTATACCCACAACGGCAAGCAGTACATCACGGTGTTGTCGGGCATCGGCGGTCTCTATTGGAACGTCGCGCGCGACAAGCTCAAGGACAAGGTGCCGCAGGGCGGATCGGTCTGGACGTTTGCGGTCCTGCCTGACTGAGCGAAGGATTGCATTATCCCACAGATGTCATGGCCGGGCGTCGTCCAGGCGTCGTCCCGGCCATGACGCGTCTTGCGGGCAAGGCGCACTGCCGCGAAAAACCGCACAACAGCAGACACCGCCACGTTCGCGATGCATGAACGCGAATACAGGGAGTACGTGAGGAGTTATGAAGTACGTCGAACTGACGATCGCCGCCGTGCTGTGTCTCGCTAGCGCACCGGCAGCGACCGAAGAGGCGCAGGGCTTCCCCAAGGAACAGATCGCCGCCGGCGCCGAACTCTACTCGGTCAACTGCTCGCCGTGTCACGGCGCCCGCATGCAGGACCCCAGCGCGGCTTTCAATCTCCGCAAATTCCCGCCCGACCAACACGACCGCTTCGTCAATTCGGTGACCCGCGGCAAGAACCAGATGCCGCCGTGGGGCGATTTCTTCAAGCCGGATCAGCTCGAGGCGCTGTGGGCCTACGTCATGGCGGGGGAGCGGTAACTCCCCACCTCGCTGGCGCTGCGCCGGTGAGCGCCTATAGCTTGGCGCGCAGGCCGACATAGATCGACAGCGGCTGCGCGGGCGTAATGGTGCGGTGATCGGTCGGCGGATTGGCCACTGCGTTCACCACCGACTGCGGATCGAAATAGGTGCCGTAGGTCGCGAATTTGCGATTGAACAGGTTGTTGATCAGGCCGTAGACCTGCAGCTCCTTGGTGAGCTGGTACGAGCCGTGCAGGTTGGCGACCCAGTAGTCCGCCAGCTTGACGTTCTGGTTGGCGTCGTCGCCGACATACCACTGGCTGCTCACCCAGATCACGTCGGTGCCCAGCTTCAGCAACGGCGTGACGAAGTAGTCGACGCCGCCCTTGATCTGGTGGCGCGGGATGCCGGGGATTTGCTTGCCTGGTGTGACCAGCACGTCGCCGTTGGCATCCGCCGAGGGATTGTTGGGCGACGCCAGCAGGCCGGTGAACTGATAGGTCGCATCCACCAGGGCGTAGTTGGCATAGACGAGATATTGCGGGGTCTGGTAATTGACCCCGGCTTCCAGTCCCTGCCGGCGCGTGCCGGGAACGTTCTGGAACACGCCGCGTCCCTGCAGCACGCTCGCCACCTGGATGATGTCGCTCTCGCTGTCGGTGCGGAACAGCCCCAGCTTCCAATCCCCGCGGCCGCCCGCGCCATTGATGTTGCCGCGCAGTCCGACTTCCTTGGTGCGCGCGACCACCTGGTTGAGCGGCGGATCGGAGACCAGGAAGCCTTCCAGCAGGCAGGGCCGCAGCGGGTTGGCACAGCCGAGCTCGAGCGGCGTCGGCGCGCGGTTGGCCTCGGAATAGCCGGCATAGAACGTCATCAGCTCCGGCAGGATCTTGTAGGTGAATCCCACGACGGGATTGAAGCGCTCGAACGTGTACTGGGAATTGAGGTCGGGGCTGGTGCCGAAAAGATCGGACATCGCGATCTGCGCGATGTTGTAGCGTCCTCCTCCCGTGACCGACAGCCGATTGGTGATATCGAAGGTGTCGTTGATGTAGACGCCATAGTAGGTATTCCAGGCGCCGAGGCTGACCGGGCTGATGCCGATATTGCCGGCTGTATGAATGATCTGTCCCGTCCCCGGCACCGCAGCGTTGGGGCCGACGAAGAAATCGGGATAGATGTAGCCGAGCTCGCTGTTGGCCTGGAAGCCGATCTTGCTGCGGTCGACGCTGCCGCCGATGACGAAGTTGTTGTCGTGGCCGAATATCTTGTCGTCGTTGAGGCCCTGCAGCGATGCGCCCGTCGTCATCGCATTGGTCCAGGTGCGATCGACCGTGCCCCATGGCACGCGGGCGCAGGTGTTTCCCGATCCCGGCGGGCAGTTGATGGGGCGGTTGTTCTGGTTGAGAAGCTGGAAGTTCGCCTGCGGCTGGGTCGGAAACCCGTCATTCTCCAGACACAGCGTATTGAGCAGTGGATTGCCCGCCTGCCCACTGCAACGCTCGACCTCGGCAGCGTTGCCGTCAACATGGGCCTGTTGGAATTTGCGGTAATAGAGATTGCTCTGCACCGTCCAATGGTCGGTGACCGCGTAGCGACCGTTCATCGCGATCAGCTGCGCCTGGTTTTTTGTGGTCTGCGGCCAGGTGTAGATCGCACGGTAATCGTTGTTGAGAAGATCGATCGGGGTAGGCCCGACCACGCCGAAATAGTTGTCGGCGACCGACGTAATGAGGTGGATTTCGGCGTCCGTTCCTTTCCAGCCGAGATCGCCGTAGAAGCGCGCGAGCCGAGACGGCGACTGGTAGCGCCAGCCGTCATCCTTGAAGCCTTCGGCGGCGAGATAGAGCCCCCACTCGCCCTTGCGCACGCCGTATTGCAGCGAGCCGCCGACGCGGCCGTAGGAGCCGCCGGACGTATCGACTTCGAGGCCGTTATAAGTGAAGCCGTCCTTCATCTGCAGGTTGACGGCGCCGCCCAATGCGTTGAGGCCGAAGGCGGGGTTGTTGGTCCAGATGTCGGCGCGGCCGATGGCAACCGTCGGGATCAGGTCCCAGTTGACGGTATCGCCGAAGGCTTCGTTGACGCGGATGCCCTGCATGTAGACGGCGAGCCCCTGCGGGGTGCCCTGCAGCGGGGAGGCGGCAAAGCCGCGATAGCGCAGGTCCTGGACGAAGCTGTTGCCCTGAATGTCAGAGGTGACGACGCCGGGGATGCGCTGCGCCAGGGTCTCGACCACGCTGGGGGAGTACACCCGCGAGAAGTCATCGGCGGTGAGCGTCTGCACCATCGCCGGCACCTTGCTGCGATCAAAGCCGATGCCGGTCACCGGCGTGGTCGCGATCACCTGCAGGGCAGGCAGCGCGCTGGGGACGGGGAGCGGTGCGGGGGCAACCGGCCGCGATACCGCCGCTCGGCGGACCGCAGGCGCCGGTCGCCGCGGCGGCGCGGGTGCAGGCCGCGGCGCGACGACGGTGACCTCGGGCAGCGTCGCCGCGGCTTGGCCCCACGCAACTTCCGAAAGCATTGGCGCGCCTGGCAATAGCAACGCGCCCAATGCAGCGGCCTGCCTCAGCCGCCGTTTGCCGGCCGCAAGTCGCGACCTATCCCGATAACGCCCACCCACCCCACGCATCACAACGCCCCCGAATTCCCCCGTTCAACTCTCGGGCATTCGGGATCCAGTGTCCTGTTACGTATTGCCAATCGTGGCTGGAACATCTGGCAATGTGGCCGTGGGGACACACCTGGGGCGTCCATTGGCATGCACTGCCTACCTCTTTGCTGCAGCGCATCATGCGTCGATGGAGAGCTGGGGAATTAGGATTCGGCCGCGACAAGCTGCACGGCGACCCGGATCAGCTCCGGCAGGTTCTTGGCGTTCAGCTTCTGCTTGAGCTGAGAGCAGGCGTTGACCACCGTCTTGTAGCTGACGTTGAGCTCCTCCGCGATGCGGCCGTAAGGCTTGCCCTCCGCCAGCAACGACAACGTCTGCAATTCGCGCGGCGTGAGGTCGGCCAGCGGATTTGGCCGCACGCCGGTGCGCACCAAGGCCACCTGCATGGCGAGATCGTTGCTGAGATAGGGCGTACCCACGCGTACCCGGTCGAACGCCTTCATCAATTCGTCGGAAGACGTGTCCTTGAGCACATAGCCGGTGGCGCCGGCCTCGAGCGCGCGCGCGGCAATGATCGGGTCGCTGTGCATGCTGAACACGAGGATGCGCGTGCGCGGATCATGCGACCGCATGCGCCGGATCACATCGAGTCCGCCGAGCCCGCTGCCCTGCATGGCGAGATCGACGATCACCACGTCGGGATGGTGGCGGCGATAGAGGCGATAGCCGGACGTCGCGTCCCGCGCCTCGAGCACGCGTTCAATCCCCGCGTCCTCCAGCATGCGGCGGCATCCCTGCAGCACGATCGGATGATCGTCGATGATCAGCACGCTGGTCATGGGCCCCCGTCGCGCAGCGGGATCAGGATACGGATGCAAGTACCGCGCCCGCCTGCGGTTTCCACCTTATAGCTGCCGCCAAGCCCTTGCACGCGTTCCTGCATGCCGCGCAGGCCGAAACCCGGCGATGCGCCGGGATCGATGCCACGCCCATCGTCACGCACGGTGAGCGCAAGCTGGCGGACGCCGCTGCCGCTGCCATCGCTTCCAATTTCGCCGAGCTCGATGCCGACATGCTTTGCCTGCGCGTGCCGGATGACGTTCGTCAGGCTTTCCTGCACGCAGCGGTAGACCGTGAGATCGACCGAATCGCCGTAGCCGCGCATGAGCTTGTGGGCGGAGAACGAGAATTCGATTTCCGGGTGCTGGCGCGCCCGCTCCCGCACCAGCTCGGCCAGAATGTCGTGCAACGGGACGTGCCCGAGCGCCATCGGACGCAGCCGGTTGAGCATGCTGCGATTGATGCTTTGCAGGTGCTCGATGATCGCGAGCATGTCGCGCACGCGCGCGGTCATTCTGCTCGCCGCCTGCTCCGGCAGCTCTGCCGCCGCGGTCGCGATCGAGCCCGCATTGGCCTTCAGGCCGAACAGGCTGGGGCCGACTTCGTCGTGCAGCTCGAGCGCGGTGCGGCGCCGCTCGTCGTCCTGCGCCGTGATCAGCCGATGGTTGAGCGTCTCGTTCTCGGCGCGAGCGGCGTCGAGGGCGTGCGCGAGCGCATTGAAGCGGTCGGTGATGGCGGCGAGCTCCTGCGCCCGGGGCCGCGCCAGCCGGACCCGGTAATTGCGCTGCTCGAGGTCGGCGAGGCCGCGGGCAACGCCGGTGAGCGGGTCGAGCACCCGACCGAACAGGAAATAGAGAACGCCGATGACAGCGATGTTCACGATCAGCGCCACCGCGCCGAGCGCGACCGTGTTGTTCCAGACCTCCGCGATCTCATCGCGCGGTTCTGCGACGATCTCGACCGATCCGATCCGGGCTCCGTTGATGATGACCGGTACATCGCGGCTTGCGATCGGCGCAGCGATCAGCGCCGCAAACCATCCTGGCGCCCGATCCCTTGTCGCGTCGGCACCGCCGACGGGGGGAGGCAGCGCCAGCGCGGAGCCGCCGGCGTCCTTCACCCCGATCCGGACATGACGAACCAGCCGCAACTGCGACGTGAGGTCGACAAGAAATTTCTCCGCCGGTACTTCCTGCTGCATGAGCCCCACCGCCTCGCTCACCAGCAGGGCGGCGAGCTCCATCGAGGCGGCGATCTCGACCCGGGTGGACGTCCGCGCCTGCAGGATCGTCACCGCGCCCGCGATCATTCCCGCGATCACATCGATCAGGATGAAAACGATGAGAAGCTGTGCCCGTACCGAGCGGCCGTACCACAGCGCATGCGACAGGGCATGCGCCGACGGCCACGCCAGCGGCCGAAGCGATGGTGTCCGGCTTTCGATCTGGGCGCTGATGAACGTCCTCCGGTCGTACCTGATCTGCATCATACGCTCTGGGACGGAGCCGCGAGCAATGGTACTTTATCCGCTCGCGATGGTACTTTAGCCATGCCCCCGGCGCCACAGCGGGGCTGGGGCAACGAAGAATTATCCTGCTGTGCGCACGCCCAGACCCACGAAGAGAGGGCTTGGGCTGCCGCATGCCGGAGACACACAACGCCGACGCAGGACAACTGACGCGGCGAAGGGGAGGTAAGCCATGGGTGGAAAGGCTGCGTTTGCAGGCCTTGCGGTCTCGCTCGTTCTCGGCGCATCGGGTCCGGCGCAAGCCGAGACGTTCGTCGAACACAATGCCGAGTTCAGGATGCAACTCGATTTCGTGGTGCCGGACGCGGCACTGCGCAAATTCCTGCCGGCCGGCTGGGAGCCGAATGTCGCCACCCAAGGCCCCGCCAAAGACTGCAATCTGCGTATGATCTTTATCGACCGCGTGGACATCACTGGGGCGGACGGCGTGCCGGCGGGATCGAGCCGGCTCGTATATCTCGCCGTTCCAGTGAAGCAGAGCGGGAGCAGCGCCGTCGGCCAGATGATCATTGCCGGGCTCACCTCCGATCCGAAAGATGCACCCGGCCCGTTCGGCAACTACGAGCTCGCGACCACCAACCGCATGGATCGCTCGGTGACGGGGGCGGCGGGCAAGGACACGCTGGTGAAGGAAGACTGGGAATTCGCATCGGCGTCGGGCGAACGCATGGAGGTGCACCTCACCTACGAGCGGGCGCCTGCGCGCAAAGGCGGCAGCGAGGTCAAGTTCTTCTCGCCCACCAATCCGAGCTCCTACCAGATCTTCAAGGTCGAGCAGGGGATCGACATCATGCGCAACGCCACCGTTCCCGTGCGAGACCGCGTGAAGGATTTTTCCTACAAGGCCGCGGGCGGCCGGCTCGGCCCGTTGTTCGACGGGACCGAGCGCGTCGTCAGCATCGACTCCTTCCATTGGTACAATCGCGGCGTCTATCTGCCGTAGCTTGCCGGGGCGACATCCGGCCAAGATCGGGCAAACGGATTTTGGAGGCAGGAGAAAACGCACCACCGAGCCATATTGCCGGCCTTCAGTCTCTGACAAGGATCCTTCGTCGCCGATCGCGACGGGGTGCTTTGCCTGTCTCCGGGTGAGGGCGGGGCGGAGCGGATCGTCAAGGACAGGCCGCACAACAACAACAATCGAGGAGGAAGACCATGAAACACTGCATCCGTACAATTCTGCTCGGTGGCGCCGCCGTGCTCACGATATGCCCGGCCATGGCCGGTGACGTGACTCCGGATCGGCTCATCAATGCCGACAAAGAGCCGCAAAACTGGCTGATGAACCACCGCACCTACGACGCGCAACGCTACTCGCCGCTCGACAAGATCAATAAGGAAAACATCAAGAGCCTGAAGCTCGCCTATGCCCTCGCAATCGGGGGGACCGCGGCCAACGAAAATCTGCAATCGACCCCGCTGGCCGAGGACGGCTTCCTCTACGTCGTCGATCAATGGGGCGTGGTCTACAAGATCGACGTGCGCTCCGGCGACATGGGCCGCATCGTCTGGCGCATGGACCCCGGACAGGAAAAGCTGCCGCTGTCGAACCGCGGCGCCGCATTGCTCGGCAATCTGGTGATCTCCACCGCCAACTATCCCGCCCGCGTGATCGCCACCAACAAGGACAATGGCAAGGTCGTGTGGGAGACGAACCTCCACGATCAGCCCGACGTGCAGATCACCGCCGCGCCGCTCGCGGTCAAGGACAAGATCATCGTGGGCGCGGCCGGCGGCGATCGCGGCGTGCGCGATTGGATCGCGGCGCTCGACGGCACC
>DASSJW010000686.1:0-2780 GCA_035690995.1 Xanthobacteraceae bacterium | reverse complement strand
GAATGCTTCCCAGCGAAGCGGCAAATACCGCGCCGCCCAGCGCGGCCGCGAGCCACGCGATGCCCAACCAGGCGCCCGCGTCCTGGGTGATGCCCCCGATATAGGCGCCGAGGCCGAAAAACGCGGCCGTCGCGAACGAGGGGTAGCCCATGAAGCCGCCCACGATGTTCCAGGCCAGGCAGAGCACCGCAGACATCGCAAGCGTGGTCCCGGCTTGCAGCAGATAGTTGTTGGCGGAAAAGCCAAAAGCGACAACGGCTCCCACCAGAAGCAGGGCAAGCGCGGCGCGCACGACTGCGACCGAGGGCCGGGCGTTCATTCGAAGCCCTTTCGTCCGATCAGTCCTGACGGCCTTACCACCAGGACCAGGATCATCAGCGCAAATCCGACAGTCGTGCTCCACTGGGAGCCGAAGACGACGGCGCCGAAGCTTTCCAGAAGTCCAAGCGCCAGGCCGCCAACCAGCGCGCCCGGCACACTGCCGAGACCGCCCAGCACGCAGATCACGAACGCCTTGCCGAGGAATACGCCGCTCAGCAGCGGCGTGATCGGGAACACGACCGCCATGGCGGCGCCCGCCGCCGCAGCCATCAGCGCGCCGATGCCGAATGTGATGGCATAGATGTGCTCCACGCGAATGCCGAGGAGCCGCGCCGCATAGTGGTCCATCCGCACCGCAATGATGGCGCGGCCCATCTGCGAATGACGCAGCAGCCAATAGAGCAGTCCGGTGAGCACCAATGCCAGGACCATCGCGCCCAGCCGCGCGATCGAGAGGCTGACGCCGAAGATCGTGACGCTGCCGTAATTCAGAATCAGGGAGCGCGGGGTGGCCGTGAACGCCTGGATCATGGCGTTGTTGAGCAGGAGGTCGAGGCCGAAGGTCAGGGTGAAGGAGATGAAGATCGGCGCCGTGACCACCTCGTTGATGAGGTGGCGCTGGACCAGGTACCCGAATGCGAACATCACGGCGCATCCGATCATGGCCGCGATGATCGGGGAGACACCGAGATAGAGGGTGCAGTAGATCGTCACGTATGCGCCGAGGACGACGAACGACCCGTGCATGACGTTGATGATGTTGAGCACGCCGTAGATCAGCGAGAAACCGACGGCAAGGCACGCATAGAGCGAGCCGATCAAAAGTCCATTCGCAATGTACTGTGCTATCATCGCTGTGCCAGATCAACGATGAACGGGCAGCGAGGCCAACCGCGTCGCTGCCCGTTGATCGTTATGCCCGGCTATTTTGCTCCGACGCCGACCTTCAGCTCGCCGGTCTTGACGGCTTGGGGATCCAGAACCACATATTTGCCGTTCTGGATTTGCAGGATCATCGGGCTGTTGATCGCGTTCTGCCCTGATGGTCCGAACTGAATCGGGCCGTAGAAGGTCTCGAACCTCAGCGTGCTGAGCTGCTTGCGAACCGCCTCGGGATCGGTCGAGCCGGCCTTCTCGACCGATTGAACCAATACTTCGCATCCGGCGGTGGCGGCCGCCTCGAGATACGTCGGCTCCTTCTTGTACTTTTCCTTGAATGTCGCGGTGTATTGCGGTGCACCGCCGAAAATGTAGCTATCCTTGTAGGTGGCGCTCGGATGCCACCATGCATTGGTGGTGACGTTGTTGGAGAGCGGCCCCAGGTTCTGCTCGAATTCCGGATAGGCGGCGCCGGCCGTCATCGTGACGATGGGAATGGTCATGCCCAGATTGTCCATCTGGCGGCGGATGACGATCAGCTCCTGGATATAACCGGTCGCATACAGCCAGTCCGGATTGCCCGCCTTGATCTGGGTCAGCGCATTGGCGAAGTCGAGCGTACCCTGCGAGTACAGTCCGTCGAACACGACCTCGAAACCATCCTTTGCTGCCGTGTCACGCAGTGCCGCCGCGATCGCCTTCGGGAACAGCGAGTTCAGCGCAAAGACGGCCAGCTTTTTCGCCTGGGGCACGCGCTCCTTGTAGTATTTCACCTCGGTCTGAACCATGGCGTTGTTCGGGAACAGAATGCCGAACAGGTTCTTGCCTTTCTGGTCGTACACGGCCTCGGAAGCCGCCGAGGTGGCGACCATGGGGATGTTGTACCGTTCGGCCAGCACCGCCGTGGCCTTGGTGTCGCCGGACCCGTAAGGCGCAAACAGGAAATCGACCTTGTCGACGGTCAGCAGGCGCTGAACGATCTGAACCGCGCGACTGGTTTCGCTCTGATAGTCGTACTTGACTGCTTCAAGCTTGCGCATGTCCGAGCCGACCTTCACGCCGCCTTTGGCGTTTACGGCGGCGATGCACATGTCGAGCCCCTGCTGCTCCTTCCCGCCTTCGTCGGCCAACGATCCGGTGAGCGACAGCGGCGCACCGATACGGATGGGGTCCGCGGCTCGGGTAAGTCCGGTGGACCCCAGGATGAGAATTCCACCCAGCAACAAGGGCAACGTGCACTTCGACATAGGGTTGGCCACGCGCACCTCCAGCGGTTTGATTGGATCGACCGGCGCCCGGAATGTCATCATGGCCGGTGACGCATGTCAATTTTTCGCGGTGAAAACGCCCAAAGGAAACGATTTTTTGGGCGCTCGAACGGATCTGCCAGCTATACTCGGCTCGATCCGCGCGGCGCGCCTTGCGTGAATGCGGCGTATTATGAGGCACTGTGCTAGATAGCGGACAATTTCTGCGGATCGCGCACGCAATGGATCAGGAATCGATGGATCAGCCACTACTGCGTGTTCGGGGATTGGAAGCCGGATACGGCGACGTGCAGGTGCTGTGGGGGATCGACC
>DASSJW010000685.1:0-13607 GCA_035690995.1 Xanthobacteraceae bacterium | reverse complement strand
GAAGGTCACCAGCCGCGGCCGCATCCGCACGGGCGACCTGGGGATGCTCGATGCGGACGGCTTTCTCAGCCTCACCGGACGCGAGAAGGACCTCATCATTCGCGGCGGCGTCAACATCTCGCCGATCGAGATCGACAGCTTTCTGATGCAGCACCCCGAGCTGATCGAGGTCGCCACCGTCGGGGTGCCCGACGCGGTCTACGGCGAGGAGGTGGTGAGCTACGTGGTGCCGCGGCCGGGCACAGCGGTCGATACCGGCGAGCTTCTGCGCTATTGCAGCGAAGGGCTGCCGGCGTTCAAGGCGCCCAAACAGATCGTGCTCAGCGTCTCGCTGCCGAAGACCGAGCGCGGCAAGCTCAACCGGCGCGCGCTGGCGCAACGATGGAAGGAATCGGAGGGTTGACGCGCGCTCGGCGTCGTTGCCCGCAGGACGGATCCAGCGACGCGGGTCCGGCTCGGAACCAGGCAAAATTCCCGCTCGCTATCCTCGTCCCGAAGGCCGTGGCGTCACGGCAAGACGGACCGACCGCTAGGCGCGCGGTGGGCGGCGGCGCTCGTGGAACCAGGTGCGGTAATCCGTCATCTTCGCGCGCTGCGCCGACGACGCCCGCCGCTTGCAAGTCGCAGCCTCGTCGCTCTTCTCCGGCGCGCCCCACCGCAGCTCGACGCAGTCGTTCACGTTGTACGCCATCTCGAGCGCCGTCGTGCGGTCGACCACGTCCTTGAGCGCGAGCGTCCAGGCGGAGCCGTCGCTGCGGGTATATGAGAACTTGCGCGCCGCAAGCTCGGCCGCGAGCACGCCCTCGAGCTCGGCCTTCACATCCGCGACGCTCTTGCCCTGCGGCATCGCGTAACGTTCGGGCCGGCGCGCGACGCGATCCGGAAAGGTGCGCACCACATCGATCGCGATCAATAGGCGCAGGTCGCGCGACGGCGTCGCGAAATCCTCCCACGCGCCGGTCGTCTCGAAGATCGACGCGCCGTCCGGCATCTCCGCCTCGCCGCGCCCGCTGGCCTGGAACTTGCGACCGTTCTCGACCGACGTCACCCGCGTCTTCACCTGCTCGTCGAGCGAGGTGATCACTTCCTTGATCGCGCGCACAGGATCGAGCGGCGCGGGCGACATCACGTCATCCATGCGATCGTAAAAGTCTTCGATCCCGAGCCGCGCCTGATCGAGCGAGTAATCGCCGTACTCCGGATTCTTCGCGATCTCGGCGTTGGTCAGACGCCGCATGACCCCATTCTTCTCGCGCACGATCGGCCGAAAGCGCTTGAACCCCGGGCCCCCGAGCGCGGGGTCCTGCGCGAACAGGAAATTGCCGCGCCAGAAGCGCTTGCGCGCGACCGTCCCGTCGGGCTGCCCGTCGACAGCGAGGAAGACGCCCGCCGCGCCGCCCGATTGCGGCACGCGCCGCACCAGCACCAGCAGGTGACCGTACGGATCGGCGTATACCGTGCCCGGGCGCAGCGTCTCCTCGTTCAGCGGCACGGGATAATAGTCGGTGTTGTCGTCGCTCGCCGCCGTTCGCCCCGATCCGGAATGGACGCCGTCGGCGACGGTCTGGCGCAGATACTGCCCGAACGCTGGCGCGAGCCCCATCTGCTTCGCCGCCGCCAAGCTCAGCAGCTTGGGCGCGGGGGCCGGCGGCTTCGCCGCAATCGCGGCCGCCGGCTGCGCGATCGACCGGCCAAATACATCCAGAAGGGGACGGGGCGCGGCGATCTGCTCAGGCGGCGGAGGCGGAGCGGAACGAGCTTCCTCGAGATGCTGGATGTTCCACCATTCGTAGCACTTCGGCCCCTCCCCGGCGCCGCCGCGCGTGCACTTCGCGTATCCGAACGGCAGCCCCATCTTGAACGCGAAATATGCGCGCAGGAAATACGGAAGGTCGGCGCAGTCGGGGCGGATGATGAGCCCCATCTGGTCTTCGCGCAGCCCCAGATGGTTGAACAGGACATTGCGCGACCGATCGCGCAGCACCTCGTGCAGCGCAGGCCACGACGGCGCCGCATCGAGCGGCGCGTCGAACAGCTTCTCGATCCACGCGGAGTAGAGGTTTTCCGTCGCGCGATCCCAGGTATTGCGTATAGGCCAGAGGCTCCCGTCCGTCGCGCGCGGCCGCGGTGGCTCGGTGGGGCGCACGGCGATCTCATGGGTGATCTCGCCGCACTCGGCCGGCGCGCCATCGCGCGCGAGCTTCGCGTGCCACGTTCCCGCGGCCGGTGACGCCACCTCGGCGAACCAGAAATACGGCGGCCCGCCGTGCCGCTCACGCGATTTGGCCGCGACGCTTCCGTCCGGCGCGACCAGCGAAAGCTCGCCTTCGAGCGGCTTCTCCGCAGCGACGATGACGCGCAGAGGCGCGCCCTTCCATGGCGCAACCGGCGAGGGCAGCACCGCGAGCTGGGCCGCCGGTTCGCAGCTAGCGCTCGCAGCTTGGGCCTGTGCGTCCACTGCCGAGAACAGGCCGACGAAAAATGCTCCCGCGATCAGCAATGATGCTGGCGCAGCAGCAGCAACCTGGCGTGCTGGAAACAATTGAGCCCCCGTCCCTGGCCCCACCTAAACACATGATCGCAAAAAGCTTTGGCTGAATGATGGCAAATCCCCCCGCGCGGCCGGGTGCGGCGGTAGCATCGTCCGCCCCGTCCTCCAAATCCTGCGGCTCACAATCCGGCCGAATCCGGCCGGGTGGCACGGTCGCTTGCCCAAAGCGGCCGTCCGACGCCGGTCGAACGGCCCGAACGCGCAAATGCCGTCCAGTTTGCGTTGAAAACAGACCGTGGACCTGTGCGGGGCGCGCCCTCGCTCATCCCATAGGCCCCACCGGCTCCTCGGTCGGGGCTACCTCGGTGGGCTATCCTTTGAACTCAGCGCGAACGCGCAGCCGCTACCGACCCGTGCGTGCCAGCGAATGCACCCAGCCCACCATGCGCGACTGGGCGTTCGCGATATCCTTCTTGGTGAAGAAGTCCTCGGGCTTCACCCGGTCCACCGGGTAGACCGGACGCAGAAAATCGCTCTCGTAGCCGAACGGCACCGTGGCATCGATACCCATGCCACCCTCGAAATTGGTGTTCGAGGCGGTCCACTGTTTCTCGCCCGCGGTCATGCGCTCGGCCGGCATAAAGGTCTGGCCGCGGCCGCCTGGAATCGGATTGAGGATATCGGTGCGCGGGTTCACCCGCGTCGTGAGGCACCACATGACGTCGTCCATGGAATACGGATCGACGTCCTCGCTCACCGCGATCACCAGCCGCATGCCTTGCGAGCAGGAGAGCGCCGCGCCCATGAAATTGCGCTGCCAGCCCTCGTCGAGCTGGTGGCGCTTCTTCACCTGGATGATGCAGCCGCCCCAGTCGGTCATGCAATACGGGATCACCACGTTCTGCACGATGCCGGGCTGCAGCCGGTCGCACAGTTCGTAGATCGCCGCCTCGCGCACCGTGGTGTCGATGTTGTGATCGTCGAGGGTATGCACCCCGAGCGCAAAGATGATCGGCTTGGTCTTGGGGTCACGCATGGTGATGCCGGTGACATGGAAGGTCGGGGCCTTGTAGGCCTTGCCCATGTAACCCGCCCATTCCGGATGGAAATGGAACCGGCCCTGGACGCCGGCGTCCTCCGATTCCTTGGTCTCGAATCGTCGGTCGCGCGGATTGACGTAGCCTTCCAGCACCAGCTCGCAGTCCGCGAGCGCCATGGCGTTAACCGTGCGCGCCTTCACGAGCCGGACCGGGGTGCCCTGCACCGCTCCGGCGATGCCGATCTCGTCGCAGCCCATCGGCAGCACGGCGTAGTCGAAGCCGGCGCCGGCGAGCAAGGTGCAGGCCGGCGGCACGCCGAAGCACATGGTGATCGGCACCGGCTCGTCCGACTTGTAGTACTTGTTGACGACCTGCCACATGTGCGAGCCGGGCGAGATCTGGAACGTGCCGACGTTGCCCCAGCGGAAGTTCATGCGGTTGTAGCCGAGGTCGGAACCGCCATCGAATTCCGCGCCGGTGACGCAGCGGATGGCCGAGCCCACCGTCAATTCGGGCTCATAGGTGGTGTGACGGATCGGCACCACGTGCTCGTTCACGTCCTTGGGATTCTTGATGACGTGCTCCTGGCACGGCGCCTCGTCCTGCGGAATCTCGACCGGCTTGAGCGGATGACTGAGCGCATAGGCGAGCTTCTTCACCCGTTCGGCATCGTCCTTCCAGCCGAACATCTTGTTGATGACCTTGATGTCGCCAAACAGGTTGGTGAGCACGCGATGATTGGGCTTGCCTTTGACATTGTTGAACAGCACCGGGCAGCCGCCATCCATGTGTTTCTGCAGGCCGGTGACTTCGAGGTCCGGATCGACCGGCTTGTCGGTCTCGATCAGGTCGCCCTGCTCACGCAGCCATTCCAGCGCGGTGCGCAGATCGGACGCGTGATGCCGGTTGCCGGCGACGGGCTTTTCCTTGCGCAATGCCTTCTGCATGGCTGGTGAAATCTCCCTGATCTGGGGCGGCGAGCGTGCCTCGCCTACCGCCTGGAATATGAAATCCGGTTCGAACCGCCGCGCCGACGGTTGTTTATGGGCGCCGGGAGTTCCATTGCATAGATTTCTAAGTATTATGTCTCGGAAACCGAAATCTTGTCAACGCGGGCTGCGTTGCAGCCTTGAAGCGAGGGGCCGCGTGACATCGCGCCGAAGCAGCAGGAAGCGAAAACCCGACGCGCCCCGGGTCGAATTCCCGCTGGCGGAAAGCTCAGGCTTTCTGGTGCGCGATGCCAACCGGGCGTTTCAGCGCCTGTTGGAGAAGCGCATCGCTCCTTACGGCGTCGCGCGCGGTCAATGGTATTTTCTGCGCGTGTTGTGGAATGAGGACGGATTGTCGCAGCGCGAGCTTTCGGCGCGCGTCGGCACCATGGAGCCGACCACGGTCATCGCGCTGCGCACCATGGAGAAGTCCGGGCTGATCCGCCGGGTGCGCAGCAGCGACGACAAGCGCCGCTCGCAGGTGTGGCTGACGCCGAAGGCGCAGCGGCTGCGCGACGAGCTGCTCGCGCTCGCGCGCGGCATCACCGATGCGGCCGAAGCCGGCATCAGCGCCGACGAGCTTGCATTGTTCCGTCGCGTGATCGCGCAGATGACCGCCAACCTCGATCGGATCAAGACATAGTCCAGTGCAGACGCGTCCGCGCGTGCGTGCCCTGCCCCACCGGGCATCACTTGCGAGGCGGGATCTTGATCAACCCCGCAAGTTGCTCCTTGGTCAGGGGCGTAGCGGTGAACTTCAGATTGACCGCATCGGGAACAATGAGATCCAGGCCTGTGATCTCGTCGGGAGACAAGGATGACTTAGGAAAGAACTCGTCGCGAATGCGTTTCGCCTTGGCCTCCGTGATGGCGGCAAATTCGGCGTAGGTCTTCAATGCGGCGGGATCCGAATACATCCAGTCCACAGTCTCCCGGTAGGCCTGCATGTATCGGTCGATGGCATCCTTTCGGCCTTCCAAGGTCTGGGTATTGGTGATGAGGAGCCTGACAGATTGCCCTTTGAACAACGTGTCATTGCCGGTGGCAATCTTGCGAATCTCATTGCCGTCGAGCTGATCGAGACCGAATGGAGGCGCCGCCCAGCCTACGTCGACCTGTCCGGACATGACAGCCGTGAGCGTTGCAGGGGGCCCTCCGGTCGCGGTCGCCTTTGCCGAGACCCCGTGTTGCTTGATGAAGGCGGTGACGACGCCATGCGTCGAGGAGCCATTGGTCGAGTAGGCGATGCTCTTCCCGTTGGTATCGTTCAAAGACTTGATCGGCGAGTCGGCCTTCACGTACCAATACAGGTCGCCGGCACCGGTGATTTCGGCCCCGATGATGCGGACCGGGGCGCCTTTCGAATAGGCGCTCAGAACCCCCATGACGCCGACCCCGACCCCGATCTCGACGCCGCCGGAGATCACGGCCTGCTGGGTCTCGCCTGCGCCTTGGGTGTAGAGGATCTCGAGCGTCAGGCCGTGCTTCTTGAAAATACCGGCGCGCTGGCCGAGGTCGGATATCGACGTATCCCATAGTCCGCGCTGCCCGACCGCAAGCTTCAGCGTGTCTTGCCCGAACGCCGGCGCGCACACCAGCGCAAGCGCGGCGATGCAGGCAAGCCGAAGCGTGGTGTTGATCATGGCGCGTTCCTCCTCGCGGCTTTGTCTCAAGCCTTTCGAGCGGTCGTAGAGCATTTTCACACCACCGCCAAGCAGCGCAGCCCCCGCCTGCGGCATCAGGGCTTGCGGGTCTGCGCGTTCCAGTAGCGTTCAAGGTTGGAGATCAAAGCCGGGCTGAAATGACAATAAGCCTGCTCGCGCGCATAGACCGCGAAGTAGGAGCGGAAGGTGTCGAACGGCTCCTCCGTCACCCGAAACGCGCGCCGGTTCCCGGCCGCGCTCACCACGCCCGAGCTCGTCAGCCCCTGCACCACCCGCTCGATCGCCGTGTCCATCTCGCCGGTCTCGACCAGCTCGTCGCAGATCAGCTGTCCCTCCGGACTGTCGCATTCGAGCCGGCGCTCGTACTGGATCGCCTGGCGCGCGATGCGGTCGCCGGTGAAGCGCGGCAGGCGCATGTTCGCCGCGCCGGGAATGATGCCCTCCTTGCGCGCGGGCAAGGTCAGGAAAGCGGTGCGGTCGGCGAGCACATAGTCCATCACCAGCAAGACCTGACAATGGCCGCCGATGGCGAACGCCTCGACCGCGGCGATCCACGGCTTCTCGATCGTCTCCCCACCGAACTCGTCGGGGGGCGGGCCGTCGGGAAACGCAAGCCCGCGATAGATCTTGTTCACGTAGCCGAGATCGCGCTGGAGATACCAGACGAAGGGGATGCGGCCGTGATAGAGGTGCGTGAGGTTGATGCCGGCGCCGAACACGCGCCGTCCCTGGTATTTCGGGTGCTCGACGACGGCGCCGCGCATCACGGCAATTTCGGTCGCGCGATCGAGCAGCGCCAGATCGACGCAGATTTCGGCGCCATCGAGCGAGGTCTGGTCCTCCGCATTGAGAAAGCGCGGATTGTTCTGCGTGACCACGGCAGCCTTGCCGACCCGGCGCACTGAAGCGCCCGCGAGCTCGACCACGCCATCGCGCTCGAACTGCGGCAGCAATGCCGCGGCGTCGGGCCGGGGCAACAGCATGGCATGGCAGAGATGCCGTCCGGAACGCGCGCTGCCGAGCACGGCGGACAGGAACAGGCCCTGGTCGATCTCAAGCCCGCTCTTGTCGCGCTGGATGGAGCCCTCCTCCGCCGCGATCTCCTGCGCGGTAGGGACCAGCCCTGGGACCACGCCGGCGGCGCGGATCACCAGATCCTCGACCCGCACGAAACGCGACCGCCGCACCGTCAACGCGTCATAGACGGCATCGCCGTGGCGGCGAAGAAACCGCACACGGGCCTCCCGCGCCCGCTCTTGAATCGTGCGCGCGGCGGCATGCTCAACCGCATTGCGGCGCGGCTTGTGCGGCAGCCGCCCCAGGAGCCGCGACGCCTTCTGCCAATAGGCCGAGAATTTTCTGCGGTCGGCGGGAAAATCGGTGGTCTCGCCCGGTTCCGCCTGCAGCCAGTCGCGGACGTCGCCGGCGGGCAAGCCCGCCGTCGCGAGGCATTCCACGGCGCTTGCGTCGGTCTCGCGTACGGTCATCACGGCGCTCCCACGGTACTCGAAGGGACATTGTGCCAAAAGCGAATGCCGGACACGAGGCGGTCCGTGGCTTTGGGGCATGGAGGCCTGACCGGCATCGCCGCGAGCGGCCGCGCTAGGCAGCCCGCTCGAAATATTTCCGCAAATTGGCGCGCACGCGCGCAAGCGGCGGCACCGAGAGATCGGGCAAGGCAAACTCCCGGCCGGTGAGCTTCTCGTAGACGTCGATATAGGTGGCCGCGGCCTGCAGGATGATATCGGGCGGAATCTCGGGAATAGGATCGGTGTAGGGATCGCAACGCGCCGCCACCCACCGCCGCACGAAATCCTTGTCCAGCGTCTCCGGCGGCGCGCCAGCAGCGAACCGCGCCGGGTAGCTGGCGGAGAGCCAGTAGCGGCTGCTGTCGGGGGTATGGACCTCGTCGGCCAGGACCATCTTGCCGTTTTCGTCGAAGCCGAACTCGTACTTGGTATCGACCAGGATCAGCCCTTGCCGAGCCGCAATCTCCCGCCCGCGGGCAAACAGCGCCAGGGCTTTGTCCGCGACCTCGTGCCACTGCGCTTGGGTCAGCAGCCTGCGCGCAAGGATGTCCTGCGCGCTGAGCGGCGCGTCGTGGTCGCCCTGCGCCGCCTTGGTGGTGGGCGTGATGATGGTCTGCGGAAGCTTCTGGTTGTCGCGCAAGCCCTCCGCGAACCGGTGGCCGTACATCTCGCGCGCGCCCTTCCTGTACATCTGCAAGATGGAGGTGGACGTGGTCCCTGCGAGATAGTCGCGCACGACGATCTCGACCGGCATCATCGAAAGCCGCCGGCACACCAGGACGTTGGGGTCGGGATATTCGATGACGTGGTTGGGACAGATGCTCTGCGTCGCCTCGAACCAGAAACGGGCGGTCTGCGTCAGCACCTGGCCCTTGAGCGGGATGACCGCGAGGTTGCGGTCGAAGGCGCTGATGCGATCCGTGGCGATGATGATGCGCGTGCCATTGGCGAGGTCGTAGTTCTCGCGCACCTTGCCCCGGTAACAGCCGGGAAGCTCGGGAATGACCGCGTCGGGAAGGGTATGGTGCGCGTAGGGGGCGAGCGCGGACGGGTTGATCATAGCGGCTGGGGCCACCGGTCGGCGATAACGATGCCAGGAAGTGTAGTGTGCCGCCGCTCCCGCCTCAACGTTCCTTCTGCGTCTCCTGTGGAATTGGGATCGGGACGCAGTCATCCGCTTGCGTGACCGCGCGCAAGCGACTTGAATCCTCCGGGCGCGCTGGCCCTCGCGGGTAACAAGCACTCGTACTTTATCTCGCACTTTGGCAGATTTTCTGGCTATACGGCCCCTGAGGGAGCAAGCAGATGAAGCCAAGCCTTCGGCCCGGAGCATCCCGGGTCAACCGCATCACGATCGGCCGTGAGCGCACCATCGGTTTCATGGGCGAGGAGGCGCGCACCTATGGGACGCCATCCATGATCCTCGACATCGAGCACACTTGCCGGGAGCTCATTATCGAGCACGCCGATGCGGGAGAGGATTCGGTCGGCATGGAGGTCGCGGTCAAGCATCTCGCGCCCACGCTCATGGGCATGACGGTCGAGATCACGGTCCGGGTCACGGCGGTGGACGGCCGCAAGGTCTTCTTCGAAACCTCGGTCAAGGACGAACTCGAGCAGGTCGGCGCCGGCACTCATACCCGGTTCGTCGTCGACAAAGCCAAGACATTCGAGCGGCTCAAAGCCAAGGCCGCCCGCTTCGCCGCATTGTCAGGGTGACGACATGGCGGGCACGGTTCGCGATGATGACACCTTTATGTTCGATCGCGCCGCCGAGACGATGGCGCGCGACGAGCTCGCGGCGCTGCAACTTCGTCGCCTGCAACAGACGATCGCGCGCGCCTATGGCAAGGTACCGCCGTTCCGCCGAAAGCTCGATGCCGCCGGCGTGCGGCCCGACGATCTCAAGACCCTCGCAGACATCGCGCGTTTTCCGTTCACGGTCAAAGCCGACCTGCGCGATAACTACCCGTTCGGCCTGTTCGCGGTCGCGCGCGAGGAACTGGTACGGCTGCACGCCTCTTCGGGAACGACGGGCAAGCCAACCGTCGTCGGCTACACACGGGCCGATCTCGCGCTGTGGGCGGACCTGATGGCCCGCTCGCTTGCCTGCATGGGCGCGAGACCCGGCGACATCTTCCACAACGCCTTCGGATACGGACTGTTCACGGGTGGTCTTGGATTCCACTACGGCGCCGAACGCCTCGGTCTCACCACCGTGCCGATCTCCGGCGGCGCCACCGAGCGGCAGGTGATGCTGATGCAGGATTTCGGCCCGCGCATTCTCGGCGCGACGCCGTCCTATGCGCTCAACATCGCCGAGGTTGCGCAAGCCATGGGGGTCGACCTGCGCCAGCTTCCGCTGCGCTATGGCTGCTTCGGCGCCGAGCCCTGGAGCGACGCCATGCGCGGCGATCTCGAAGCGAAATTCGGCATCAAGGCCATGGATACCTACGGTCTCTCCGAGATCATCGGGCCGGGCGTCTCCAGCGAATGCCATCAGGCGCAGAGCGGGCTGCATCTGTGGGAAGATCACTTCTTCTGCGAGGTGATCGATCCCGAGACCACCGAGCCGCTCCCGGTGGGGGCCACCGGCGAGCTCGTGGTCACCACACTGACCAAAGAAGCGCTACCGATGCTGCGCTATCGCACGCGCGACATGACGCGCCTGGTCGAGGAGCCGTGCCCGTGCGGGCGCACCCATCGCCGCATGATGCGCGTGACCGGGCGCAGCGACGACATGCTGATCATCCGCGGGGTCAACGTCTATCCGTCCCAGGTCGAGGCCTTCCTGGTCGGCTTTCCCGGGCTCGCGCCGCATTACCAGCTCGTGCTCACCCGCGACGGCCCCATGGACGCCATCACCATCGAGGTGGAGCTCGCGCCCCCTGCCCCGCTCGACGAAGCGTTCGTCGCCAAGATCGCCGCCGACGTGCGCAATCACATCAAGTCGATGGTGGGCGTGACCTGCGACGTCGTGCTCAAGGCGCCGGGGGAAGTACCGCGCTCGCAGGGCAAGGCGGTACGGGTCAAGGACTTGCGCCAATCCAACAAGCTGTGATGTCGGAAGAACAACTCATTCTGGTCGACGAGCGCAACCGCGCCACCGGCTCCGCCGGCAAGACCGCCATTCACCGCAGCGGCCTGCTGCACCGCGCCTTTTCGATCTTCATGGTCGACGGCCGCGGGCGGATCGTGCTGCAGCAGCGCAGCCGGGAAAAATATCACTCGGGCGGGCTGTGGGCGAATTCATGCTGCGGCCATCCCCGCCCGGGCGAACGCACGCTATCCGCGGCCCGCCGCCGACTCGGCGAAGAGCTCGGCGTGACGGGCGAGCTGTCATTCGGATTTTTCGCCCGCTACGAGGCCGAGCTCGGCAACGGCATGCATGAGAACGAGTTCGTCTATGTCTATTTCGGGCGGCTGCAGGCCGAGCCGAAGCCGGACCCGGCCGAGATCGCCGACGTCGCGCACTGGTCGTTCGACGACATCAGCCGGCGCATCCAACGCGATCCCGATTCGTTTACGTTCTGGTTCAAGCACTATTTTCAGAACCATGGCGCCGAGATCGCGCGACTGGCGAAACGCACCGCGGAACGCTCACCCGATTGATTCGCGTCCGCGCTGGGTATGCAAAGCGCTCATTCGGTTTCTTCCTTTCGCCCGATCCGGCCTTGCGAGCCGCCTTGACAGCCTGCGGAGGCGGGATCACGTTTGGCAATGCCAGTTGGAAGATTTGCCCGTTCCCGTTGGAACAAGGGCCCACAACTGTCCATCGGGGAGGAAGCATATGAGCCCAATCCAGACGGCATTGGCGCTGACGGGCGCATTCGCGCTTGCAATCGCATGGCCGCATGCCACCACCGCTCAAGAGGTCAAGCAGGAGGCACGGCCGGCCGCTCGGCCCGCCATTACGCCCAGCAATGTCACCCAGGAGATGCTGGATCGCGCCGCGGCCGACCGTAACAACTTCCTCCACACCAACGGCGACTACACGCAGCGGCGCTATCACCCGGCGGCGCAAATCAACGCTTCCAACGTGCGGCGCCTGCGTCCGGCCTGGATCTTCCAGACCGACGTCAAGGAATCGATGGAAACGTCGCCCATCGTCGTCAACGGCGTCATGTATGTCACGACATCCTTCAGCCAGGTCTATGCGCTCAACGCGCAGACCGGCGAGCAGCTCTGGTACTACAAGCAGCCGCTCGGACCGATCACGACCTATTGCTGCGGGCCGAACAATCGCGGCGTCGCGGTCGCCGAGGACAAGGTCTATCTCGCCACCCTCGACGCCAAGCTGGTCGCACTCGACGCCAAGACCGGAAACAAGCTGTGGCAGACCGATATCGCCGATCCCGAGCTCGGCTACAGCGAGACGATGGCGCCGACCGTGGTCAAGGGCAAGGTGCTCATCGGCACTAACGGCGGCGAGTACGGCATCCGCGGCTTCGTGAAGGCGTACGACGCCAAGGACGGCAAGCTGCTGTGGACGTTCGACACCATCCCGGAGAATTCGGTCGGAGTCTGGGCGGAAAAAGACGCGACCGGCCGCGACATGAAACGCAATATCCAGGCCGAGAAGGATCAGCTCGCCAAGGCTGGCGACCCCTACAAGACGCTGGGCGGCGGGGTGTGGCAGAATCCTGCCGTCGATCTCGCCACCAACCGCATCTTTTTCGTCGTCGGCAATCCGTCGCCCGACCTCGATGGTTCGTTGCGGCCCGGCGACAACCTCTACACCGACTCCCTGGTCTCGCTTGATCTCGATACCGGCAAATACGTCTGCCATCTCCAGTACATCGCCCACGACGTCTGGGATCTCGACGCGGTCAGTCCGCCGATCCTGGTCGACGTGCGCGACAAGAGCGGGAAGATGATCCCGGGCGTGCTGCATGCCGGCAAGACCGGGCACGTCTACGTCCACGACCGCAAGGACTGCAGCCTGATCCGCTTCTCCGACGCGATGATCCCGCAGGAGAACATGTGGACGCTGCCGACGGCGCAGGGCGCGCGCATGCTGCCCGGCGCCAATGGCGGGGTGGAATGGTCTCCCATGGCGGTCAACCCGCAACTGGGGCTGAGCTACGCCATCAACCTGCACCAGCCCATGACGTATCAGGTGCAGAGCTCGCCCTATCCCGGGGGCAAGCTCTGGCTCGGCGGCGCCTTCAAGGTGATTCCGGGCGAGGAGCAGTGGGGCAACATCACCGCGGTCGACTACAACACCGGCAAGATTCGGTGGCAGGTGAAGACGCCGCAGCCGATGATCGGCGGCGTGCTCGCGACCGCCGGCGGGATCGTGTTTACCGGCGAAGGCAATGGCCGGTTCCGCGCCTATGACGCCCGCAACGGCAACGTGTTGTGGACCTTCAATGCCGGCGCCGGCGTCAACGCGCCGCCCTCCACCTACACCGTCGGCGGCAAGCAGTACGTCGTGGTGGCGGCCGGCGGCAACGTGCAGCTCGACTTCAAGCGCGGCAATGCCATCATCGCGTTCACGCTGGATTGAATGCGCCGAAGCAACGCGCGACGGCGACAAGCGTTAGGCAGACGGGGCCGCTCGGTCCCGTCTTTTTTTGCTTGCTGCCAAGGCGGCGGCGACCATCGGACCGACAGCGTGATGGCGACGTGAGGGCGAGCACGACATCGCCGGCGGGAATGCAGGCGGCCGGGTGGCGGGCGGCGCGGCGTGCGCTGCCGCCACTGGCGCTCACGGCGTTCGTCGCGACGAGCTTGCTGCCGCCTGCGGCGCACGCGCAGACGATCGAGGAGAAGGCGCAACTCTGTGCGGCCTGCCACGGCGAGAACGGCATTCCCCAGGAGAAGACGACGCCCGTCATCTGGGGCCAGTATCAGGGATATCTCTATCTGGAGCTGCGCGACTACAAGACCGG
>DASSJW010000684.1:0-2391 GCA_035690995.1 Xanthobacteraceae bacterium | reverse complement strand
TCGGTCGACGGTCAATGTCCTTCCACCTGGATGTTGGCCGCCTTGATGATCGGCCACCACTTCTCGATCTCGGCCTTGTGGTAGGCGGCAAGCGCGGCCGGGGTCTGCTGGTCGCGCGTCGCGATCACCTGGCCGAGATCGGTGAGGCGTTGCCGCACCGTTGGGTCGGCCAGAGTGTCCACGACCGCGGCGTTGAGCTTGGCAATGACCGCCTTGGGCGTGGCCTTGGGGACCCATAGCCCGTGCCAGAACGAAATGTACATTCCCGGCGTGCCGATCTCGTCCGTGGTCGGGACGTCGGGCAGCGCCGGCCAGCGCGTGTGGGCCATGACGGCAAACGCCTTTATCTTGCCGCCGCGCACATAGGTGAGCGTCTGTGACGCCTCGGCGCACATCAGATCGATCTGCCCGCCGACCAGATCCTGAATCGCGGGGGCCCCGCCGCGATAAGGCACAAATTGGAAGCGGGTATGCGTCTTGTCCTGGAAGTAGAGCCCGCAGACGTGGGCCGCGCTGCCGGCACCGACGGTCGCGGCCGATACCTTGTCTGGACTTGCCTTGAGCCAGGCGATCAGCTCCTTGGCGTCCTTTACCGGCAAGGTACTCTTGCCGACGATCAACATCGGCGCGAATGTCAGCAGCGACACCGGCTCGAAATCTTTCCGCAGGTCGTATGACGTCCGGTAGAGCGCGCCGGACCCGACAAAGCTGGTCCAATTGCCGAGCGCGAGCGTGTAGCCGTCAGGTGCCGCCTGGGCGGCACGGCCGACCCCGATGGTCGACCCGGCGCCGGTCACGTTCTCGATGACGATGGTCTCCCCGAGCGACGTCCGCATGCGCTCGCTCAGGATGCGCCCGAGCGTGTCGGTCGGGCCGCCCGCGGCGAACGGCACGATCATCGTGATCGGACGAGATGGGTAATCTTGCGCCGGCGCAGCGATGATGCCTGCGAGATGCGCGCATGCAAACGCCGTCGCGAATGCGACGGCTCGCGATGTCGTCTTCATGTGTCCCTCCTGGCTTTTTGGCCACGATGACACGAGCGCAGACAACGCGAAAAGTCAGTGTCACTGTCATTGTCGGCAAATGACCCGCGACATTTTTGCTGCCGGCGGGGGCAGGGCGAACCTTAAGGGTTCAAGCCATCCGACCAGGCTCCCGCGCCAGCACCCGGTCCACCATCTCGCCCGCGAGGCCGAGATAGCTCGCGGGATCACACATCTTGTCGAGCTCGGCGCGTGTGAGATGCTTGGAAATGTCGGCATTCTGCGCCAACAGGTCGACCAGCGGCACGCCGGTCGCGGCGACCTTGCGGCAGATATCGTAGACCAGGTCGTGAGCCCGCTGCCGTCCAAGATAGGGGCCCAGTCCCATCATCACCGCCTCGGAAACGATCATCCCTTTGGTGAGGTCGAGATTGGCCCGCATGCGATCGGCGTCGACTTCGAGGCCGCAGACCAGGAGCCTGGTCTGCGCCAGCGCGCCCGACGCCAGCAGAAAGATTTCCGGCAACGAGATCCACTCGATCTCCCACGGGCCGGTCGAGCGCTCGTGATCGGCGACCGCGGCCTCGAGCAACGCGGCGACGTGCTGGCGCACCAGCGCGACCGTGGAATGGATATAGAGGCAGGAGATGGGATTGCGCTTCTGCGGCATCGTGCTCGAGGATCCACGTGCCTCGTGGAAGGGCTCGTAGACTTCGGCGACCTCGGTCTGCATCAGAAGCTTCACGTCCATGGAAATCTTGCCCAGCGTGCCGGTGAGGAGTCCCAGAAAGCAGGCGACCTCGCCGATGCGGTCGCGCACCGTGTGCCAGGCGATGTCGGGCTGGCCGAGACCGAGCTCCTTCATCATCGCGGCTTGCACCTTGAGGCCGTCGCCGCCGAGCGAGGCGAGCGTTCCGACCGCCCCGCCGAATTCGCCCACCAGAATGCGCGGACGCAGCTGCGCCAGCCGTTCGCGGTGGCGTTGCATCGCGGCGAGCAGTGCCGCGGTCTTGAAGCCGAAGGTCAGCGGCACGGCCTGCTGCAGGTTGCTGCGGCCTGCCATCGGCGTATCGCGGTAACGCCGCGAAAGGTCGGCGAGCGCCGCGGCGATCGCCTCCATGTCCTTTTCCACCAGTTCGAGGGCGGCGCGGATCTGCATGATCGCCGCAGTGTCGGTGATGTCCTGCGTGGTGGCGCCCCAATGGCACCACTCGCCGAGCCCGTCGGCGCAGAGATCGACGATCTGCTGCACCACGCCGAGGATCGGATAGCCGATGCGTTCGGTCTGCTGCTTCAGGCGGGCGAGGTCGATGTTTTCGATCCGGCATTGGCGCTCGATCTCACGCGCGGCCTTCTCCGGGATGATGCCGAGGCCGGCTTGCGCCCGGGCGAGCGCGCGCTCGAT
>DASSJW010000683.1:0-3168 GCA_035690995.1 Xanthobacteraceae bacterium | reverse complement strand
CGTCGGCACCCGCCAGGTCGCGAAAAGCGCGCCCGACGGCTACACGCTGCTGCTGGGATACACCTCGACGCTGGCCACCGCCCCGAGCATGCATCGCAACCTGGGCTATGATCCGCGCAAGGACTTCACACCCATCGGCCTCATTGCGGTGGCGCCGGCGCTGCTGCTGGTGCATCCGAGCGTGCAGGTCGGCAACGTGAGCGACCTGATCGCGATGTTGAAACATGCCAACCCGCCGTTCCAGGTCGGCACCCCCGGCGTTGGCACGGTGAACCATCTGGCATCGGTGCTGTTCGCGCAACAGGCCGGCGTCGACGTGCAGCAGATCCCCTACAAGGGCTCCAATCCGCTGATCACCGATCTCGCCGGCGGCCACGTCAAGGTCGGCTTCAATCCGATCCCGGTGTCGCGCGCCGCACTCGAGGGCGGCTTGATCCGGGCGCTGGCCGGCACCTCGCTGAAACGCTCCACGTTGTTTCCGGACCTGCCGACCGTCGCCGAATCCGGCCTCCCCGGCTTCGACGCGGTGTTGAGCTACGGGCTGGTGGCGCCCGCCGGTACGCCGCAGCCGATCATCGAGCGGCTGAACAAGGAATTGCGCGCCGCGCTTGCGACCGATGAGGTCAAGAAACGGCTGCACCAGGAAGGTGCCGAGCCGATGCCGACCACGCCGGCGGAGCATGCCGCCGTGATCGACCGCGAGGAAACCAAATGGTCGGCGCTGATCAAGTCGATCGGCCTGAAGCCGGAATGAGTGCTATGAGGCTGCCCATGACACACGATGTTCTCTTTCAGGCACTCATCCTCCGGCGCTTGCCCGATCTTCGCTGTCATTCCGGGACGCGCCGCAGGCGCGGGCCCGGAATCCATAACCACGGCCGCGGAGTATGGATTCCGGGCTTCCTCGCTACGCTCGGAACCCGGAATGACAGCCGAGCGCGACTCGCACTCGCGGCGTTCGTCGTCGCGACCCTGCTCCCGGCTGCCGCCGGCGCGCAGGATTATCCCAGCCGGCCCATCACGCTCATCGTCCCGTACTCGGCCGGCGGCGGCAACGACCTGATGGCGCGGACCGCGGCCGAAAAGATGAGCAAGACGCTGGGCCAGCAGATCGTGATCGAGAACCGCGGCGGCGCCGGCGGAAGCATCGCCACCCGCCAGATCGCCAAGAGCGCGCCCGACGGCTACACGCTCGGGCTCGGCGGCACCGGTACGCTCGCCATCAATCCGACGCTCTACGGCAGTGTCGGCTACGACCCGCGCAAGGATTTCGCACCGATCGGTCTCATCGCCACCAGCGCCCTGGTGGTGTGCGTGCACCCGTCGCTGCCGGTGCGCACGGTCCCCGATCTGATCGCGCTCGCCAAGAAAAGTCCGGGCACGCTCACCTATGCCTCGGCCGGCACCGGCAGCGGCATTCATCTCGGCAGCGAGTATTTCGCCGCCTCCGCCGGCATCAAGCTGACCCACGTTCCCTACAAAGGCAGTTCGCCGGCGCTGACCGATCTGATCGGCGGCCACGTCGCGATCTATTTCAGCTCGCTGCCGCCCGCGGTCGCGCTGGTGAAGGAGGGCAAGGTACGCGCGCTCGCGGTGACCAGCGCCAAGCGCTCCCCGATCTTCCCCGACCTGCCGACGGTCGCGGAAGCGGCGCTCCCCGGCTACGAGGCGGTGCTGCACTACGGGATCGTCGCGCCGGCAGGCACGCCGCGCCCGATCATCGACAAGCTCAGCGCGGCGCTGCGCGCCGCGGTGACCTCGGACGAATTGAGGTCGCGCCTCGCCGACGACGGCGCCGAGCCCCTGGCGTCGACGCCCGAGGAATACGCCGCCGACATCGACCGCGAGGAAACCAAATGGTCGGCGATCGTCAAGACGTCAGGCGCGAAGGTGGATTGAGTTGTGTCCCGGACGAGCCATGTAGGGTGGGCAAAGGCGCAAGGCATGATGCCAATTGAAGCCAAGGCTCGTGCGCGCCGTGCCCACGCGGGGCGCATAAGCCGAACCGCGCTCATGACGCGTGGGCACGGCGCGCATCCCAGCGATGGAGATCGAAGCACGGCCGGTGCATTGCGCGCCTTTGCCCACCCTACGCCGCCACTTTTCCATTCGAGCTGGTGAGTGGCATGGAAGCATCTCTCGATCACCAGACCCGCACCGGCTGGCAGCACGAGCTCTACGATCTGCTCCGCCGCCACGACATCACCCAGTTCGCCTACGTGCCCGATGCCGGGCACAGCATTCTCATCGATCGCTCGCTCGCCGATGCCGGCGTGCATTCGATTCCGTTGACCACCGAGGAGGAAGGCGTGGCGCTGATCGCCGGCGCCGATCTCGGCGGCGCGCGCGCCGTCCTGCTGATGCAGTCGAGCGGCGTCGGCAACTGCATCAACATGCTCTCGCTGATCAAGGGCGCGCGCTTTCCGTTCCTGACGCTGGTGAGCATGCGCGGCGACTTCGGCGAGGGAAATCCGTGGCAGTTTCCCATGGGCCAGGCGACCCAGCCGGTGCTGGAAGCGATGGGCGTCATCTGCCTGCGGATCGAGCGGCCGCAGGACGTGATCCCGACCGCCAGCGCGGCGCTGACCATGGTGTTCAAGAGCGGGCAGGCCGTCGCCGTGCTGCTCTCGCAGCAGCTGATCGGCGCGAAGCCGTTTTGAGGACAGGCCGATGCCGCCCGCCAGCGTGACGTCGAAATTGGCCGCGGCCGCCGCGCCGGGCTTCGTGCTCGAGCGCAGCGCGGCGGTGCCGGCGCTGATCGGCCGCCACCAGGATTTTCTGTTCATCGCCGGGCTGGGCGGCACCGCCTGCGACGTCGGCGCTGTCACCGGCGACGGGGCGCATGTCTATTCCCTCGGCGGCGCCATGGGCGCGGCCTGCATGATGGGCCTGGGACTCGCGCTCGCGCGGCCGGACAAGCGCGTCCTGGTCGTCACCGGCGACGGCGAGCTCCTGATGAATCTCGGCGCGCTCGCAGCCATCGCCGTCATCGACCCGCCGAACCTCGCCATTCTCTGCGTCGACAATGGCCATTACGGCGAGACCGGCTGGCAGAAGAGCCACACCAGCCTCGGCACCGACCTTGAAAAGATCGCGATCGGCGCCGGCATCAAGCGCACCCGCACCGTTTCGGCCGACGCGGATATCGCCGACGGGGCGCGCCTGCTG
>DASSJW010000682.1:0-3555 GCA_035690995.1 Xanthobacteraceae bacterium | reverse complement strand
CTCGTCTCAATCCTATGCTGCCAGAGACCCAAATTGTCACTGACCAATAAATAGTCTTTTTCGCCGGAACTATCATCTTCCTTTCCAAACTGTTGAAGCAGCGCTCGGATCTGGCTGTAGAGAGCAAGCCACTCTTCCCCTGCTCTTCAATGAGATTGGCAACCATGTCACAGGGCCCTATTCGTTCCCCCGCACGCCACTGCGCAGGCGATAGAACATGCGCATGCGCTTCAGCATTTCGCCATAAACCCGTATACGAGGACCTTCTGACTCCGCAATAGCCTTCAACACGGAGCGCGCCCGGTCCGGTGGTGGCCCTCTGCCGCGTATTGTGCATTCAAGACCCACGCGGACGTGTCCGCTTGACCCAATGCCTTCGGGTCCGCCTTGACCAAAGGCTGGTTCGCTTAAAAACCCCAACGTTAGTCACCCACCCAGGTGCTTGTTGAAGAACGCCAGCGTGAGCGCCAGCGCCCGGTCGGCTTCCGGCTTCGAGTAGGTCTTGCCGCCATGGCGCGCAAAGGCGTGGTCGGCGCCGGGATATTTGTGGATCGTCACCAGCGGATTGGGTGAGAGCCGCCGCTCCAGCAGATCGTTCACCTCCGCCTGCACCCAGCGGTCTTTCATCGCCATGTGCAGCACGAATGGCCGGTGCAGGTTCTTGGCCTCGCGGATGCGGTGCTCGATATAGGTGCCGTAATAGGCGACCGCGCAGTCGATATCGGTGCGGCAGCACATAAGGTAGCAGAGCTTGCCGCCCAGACAGTAGCCGACGGCGCCGACCTTGCCGTTGCACTCCGGCAGCTTCTGCAGGAAGTGCCAGGTGTCCTCCATGTCGCGCACGGCCAAGTCGTAGTCGAAGTCGTAGTAGAGATCGAACGCTTTCTTCACGTCGTCGGCGTTATGGTCCGACAGCTCCACGCCCGGCTCCTGGCGCCAGAACAGGTCCGGCACCAGGCAGATGAAGCCGGCTTCGGCGAATTCATGCGCGTGCCGGCGCATGGTATCGTTGACACCCCAGATTTCCATAATAGCGATGACGGCGCCGGCCGGGGTCTTGTCCGGAATCGCGAGATAGGCGCCCATCTCGCCGTCGCGCAGCTTCACCTTGATGTTCTGCGTCTTCATGTCCGTGATCCAGCCTTCGGCTTTGCCTCGGTTACGCCCGGCAATCTGAGCAACGCCTTGGCATTTCCGGCGAATATCATCTCGCGCCGGCCCGCCGTGATCGGCAGCGCCTCGATCGCCTTGATGGTGTTGCGGATCAACCCCCGGCCCTGCTCGGCGTCGAACGGAGCGTCGGTGGCGAACAGGCATGACGACGTGCCGAAGAACGCATGCCCGCAACCGGTCGCCGCCACGTCGCCGTTGAGTGCGGTGTCGGCATAGAGCATCTTGAAGTAATCCATCGGCCGGTGCTTGAGACCCGCGTCTTCCGCCGTGGGGTTCCGCTCAGGCGTGCCGAAGAAGATCTGGCGGAAGCCGAGATTAATCCGGCCGGCGAAGTACGGGATCATGCCACCCATGTGGTGCGTGATGATCTTGAGGTCGGGAAGCTCGTCGAACAGTCCGGAGTAAATCAAGCGCGTCATGCACGCCGTGGTCTCATAGGGCCAGCCGAAGCTGAACCAGATCTCCGCCTCGGACGCCTGCTCGCCGGCATAGTCCGGAAAGTTCGGGCCGCGCATTGGATGCACCCAGACCGGCAGATCGTGCGCCGCCATGCGCTGGAATATTGGGCGGAATTCGGGAGCCGAGAGCGGCTTGCCGGCGACATTGGTGAAGACCTGGACGCCGCACGCGCCAAGTCCGGTCACGGCGCGATCGATCTCGGCAAGCGAGGCCTCGATATTGTTCATGGGAAGCGACGCAATGAATGCGGGGAACCGATCGGGATGCCGGCCGCAGAGCTCGGCGAGCGCGTCGTTCGCGAGCCGCGCGAGCTCGGGCGTCGTGTCGGGCGGCGCAATGAGCTCGAGCGGCGGATTGGCAAGCGACAGCACCTGCTGCAGGCCGTCGAACTCGTCGAGCAGGGAGAGCCTCGCATCGACGTCCCACAGTGTCTTCAAGCGGGGAAAAGCGGTGAGCGCCACATGGCCTGGAATGAGGCCGCCGAGGCGATCGAGATACGCCTTCGGCATGAAATGATTGAAAATGTCGATCATCATGTGCAGCCGGCCCCAGGTGAAAGCGGGACGTCGCTATTGTGCCATGACGCTCGCGGAAAACAGCTCATCGAGCTTCATCAGTCGCGGCGTCAATCCCTGTTCCAATGAGTATCGCGCGATGGTCTCGAGCACGTGGCGGTTGGCATTGATCCCGTGGAACACGATGGGCGTGGCAAGGGCCTTCCGCGCTTGCGCCGGGACCAAGCCGGTCTCGAGATGGTATTCGACATGCTCCATGCGCTGCCGATCGGCAAGGTCTTTGGCGCGATTGAACGCCTTCAAGATATTGGTCAATGCCCAGGGATGCTGCTCGGCCAGCTCTCGCTTGATCACCATGCCGTGGTTGATGGGGTAGAGTCCGGTCTTTTGATAATAGCGCACGCCCTCCGCCCACGGGTCGGGGAACAGCGGCTTGATGTCCGGATGGTTGCGAAGATCGGCGGTGCTGCGATCGATCAGATTGGGATCGACCAGATAGTACATCACGGCATCGAGCTCGCCGGAGAGCATCATCGCGCCGATATTCTTTTCCGGCGGGATCTGGCGCACGGTCACTCCCGGCGGGGGCACAAACCCCGTCGCGCCGCCGTGGCTGCGCGACGGCGGCCGCTCCATCCAGAATTCCATGTCCTTGGGAGCAACACCGAACTCGTGCTCCATCACGCCTCGCGCCCACAGGGCTGCGGTCTGCTGATATTCGGGCACGCCGACGCGCTTGCCTTTGAGGTCGGCAGGCGAGTCGATTTTCGCGCCGCGGCGGACGAGCGTGGTCGTATGGAAGAACAGCCGCGTCGTAAACACCGGGATGCCAACGAACCGTTCGTCGCCTTTGGACTTCGCCATCATCAGCGAGGACATCGACATTTCGGCGACGTCGAACTCCGCGAACCGCAATTGCCGCCAGAACAGCTCGGATGGATGCAAAACCGTGGGCACGAAGTCGATTCCGTCCGGCTTGATCTGTCCGTCGATGATCGGCCAGGTGCGCGGGTTCGACGTGATGCCGATACTGAACTGCAATCTCATGAGGCTCCGCCCGTCATGCGTGGGCTGGCCCGCGCATTATCTTCTTCTTGAGGACCGTCTTGGTAGGAACGATGGATTGCGGGGTCAAGTCCACTATCCATGCATGGTAAGACCACCAGAGACGCTGATCGTCTGTCCGGTGATGTAGGCGGCGTCGTCGGACAGCAGGAAGGCGACGAGTCCCGGATAATCTTCCGGCACCCCGAGCCGTCGCATCGGGATGGCGCGCTTGAGTCCCTCGGCGATGCGGGCACCGTCCGGGCCCTCCAGAAAGCTGCGCAGGATGGCGGTGTCGGTCGGCCCGGGACACAGCGTGTTGAGGATTATTCCCTTGCCCACGAGTTCGCGGGCGACCGTCTTG
>DASSJW010000681.1:0-4417 GCA_035690995.1 Xanthobacteraceae bacterium | reverse complement strand
ATTAGGCGCGAGTTCATGGCGCCGGCATTGTTCATGGCTTCGTAGGCCATCCCAGCCGACATCGCGCCGTCGCCGATCACGGCGATCACGTTGTTCTTCTTGCCCTCGAGGTCGCGGGCAACGGCCATGCCGAGCCCGGCGGAGATCGAGGTGGACGAATGAGCCGCGCCGAACGGATCGTATTCGCTCTCCGCCCGTTTCGTGAAGCCGGACAGTCCGCCGCCCTGTCGCAGCGTCCGGATGCGGCTGCGTCGGCCGGTCAGGATTTTGTGCGGATAGGCCTGATGCCCGACGTCCCAGATCAGGCGGTCCTCCGGCGTGTTGAACACATAATGGAGGGCGACGGTGAGCTCGATCACCCCGAGACCGGCCCCGAGATGGCCGCCCGTGACTGCCACCGCATCGACCGTCTCCTGCCGCAGCTCGTCGGCGAGCTGGCGCAATTGTCCGCTCTCCAGGCGGCGCAGATCCGCCGGGGTCTGCACCAAGTCGAGCAGGGGGGTCTTGGAGGATTGAGCCACAGGGGAACTCCCACCGACAAATCAGGCGGTAACCTAACGGGTTGGTCAGAATTTAACCAGCACGGCCGCCCGGATCAAAGGGGGAACGGGCGAAGTGCTTAACGCAGTTGGGGTTTTCTGCAATGCTGCGAGGGAACTCGCCGCTCGGCTGCGGCGTTTTTCCCGATCACCATGGGGAATCGAGTGGCGTCATGGCACCGCGTGCGAATTGGAAGGGCTATCTCAAACTCTCCCTGGTGTCTTGTGCAGTTGCCCTCTTCCCCGCGACGAGCATCCGTGACCGGGTTCGCTTCAATGTCATCAACCGCGAAACCGGCCACCGGGTCCGCTATGACGTGGTCGATGCGGAGACCGGCGCGGAGGTACCGCAGGAAGACCGCGTCAAGGGCTACAAGGTCGATGCCGACACCTATGTGCTGCTGGACGAAAAGGAGCTCGACGACGTCGCGCTCGAAAGCGCGCATACGATCGAGATCGAAAGCTTCGTCGACCGGAGGGACGTGGACGAGCTCTATCTCGACGAATCCTATTATCTCGTGCCCGACGACAAGGTCGGCTACGAGGCGTTCGGTGTCATTCGCGAAGCAATGCGCGAGGAAGGGCTCGTGGGCATCGCGCGCGTGGTGCTCTACCGCCGCGAGCGGCTGCTCATGCTCCTGCCTCGCGGCAAGGGCATCGTGGGAACGACGCTGCGCTACAAGAATGAGGTGCGCGACGAGCGTGACTATTTCGATGACATTCCCGAGGTCAAAATCTCGAAGGACATGCTCGATCTGGCGAAGCACATCCTGGAGACCAAGAAGGCTGAATTCGATCCGTCGAAATTCGAGGATCGTTACGAGACCGCGCTCAAGGAGTTGATCGCCGCGAAGCAGGCCGGCAGAAAGCCGCCCGCGGCGCCTGCGCCGCAACCAAGCAATGTCGTGAGCCTGATGGATGCCCTGCGCCGCAGCGTGCAAGCCGAGCGGCGCGATTCCGCGGCGGGGCTCGACCGGAGCAAGACGATGAAGCGTGCCGCGCCGAAATCAACTCCGCCCAAGCGCGCTGCGGCGAAGCGCAAGAAGATCAAGCGGGCAAGCTAGAGGTCTCCGACCGTGGGCCTTCAGGTCTATCGCAAGAAGCGCAAGTTCGATGTGACGCCGGAGCCGCGCGGGCGTGCGAGCCGCAGCAAGGGCAATCAATTCGTTATTCAGAAGCACGCGGCGCGCCGCCTGCACTACGATCTTCGCCTCGAGCTCGACGGCGTCATGAAGAGCTGGGCGGTCACCCGCGGCCCGAGTCTCGTTCCCGGCGAGAAACGTCTTGCCGTCCACGTGGAAGATCACCCCCTCGAGTACAACCCATTCGAAGGCACGATTCCGCAGGGAGAATACGGCGGCGGCACCGTGATGATCTGGGATCGCGGCCGCTGGGAGCCGGAAGGCGATCCGCATCAGGGTTACCGGAAGGGGCACCTCATCTTCACGCTTGAGGGTGAGAAGCTGCATGGGCGGTGGCATCTCGTGCGTATGCACGGCCGCGGCGGAGAGAAAAAAGAGCCGTGGCTCCTGATTAAGGCCAAGGACGACGAGGCCCGCACGCCGGATGATCCCGATATTCTCGAGGATATGCCGCTTTCCGTCGTCAGCGGTAGATCGATCCCGGAAATCGCGGAGGGCAAGGGCCGCAAGCGCGTCTGGCATTCGAACCGGAGCGTCAAGGACAACGTGACCGCTGGCGCGACCAGAGGCAGCGCATCCGCATCACGCGCAACGAGCAAGGCGTTGCAAAAGAGCGCGCGCAACAGCCCACGGTCCTCGGCGACGAAGAAGAAGACCACCAAAAAACGTAGCGGCAAGGGTAGCGACACCGAGTCTCGGCCGCACGGCGCGCCGCTGCCGAAGTTCGTGCCCCCCTCTCTCGCCACCTTGCGCGCGACGGCGCCGAGCGGGGAGGGCTGGGTGCACGAGATCAAGTTCGATGGCTATCGCATCCAGGCCCGGCTTGACCGCGGTAAGGTCCAATTGCTCACGCGCAAGGGCCTGGATTGGACGGGCAAATTTCCCAATGTCGCGGCCGCCGTCGCCAAGCTCTCGGCGCACACCGCGCTCATTGACGGTGAGGTGGTGGTCGAGGATGCGGGCGGCATTTCCAGTTTTTCCGGGCTGCAGGCGGCGCTCAAGGCGGGCGAGCGCGAACGCTTCGTCTATTACGTCTTCGATCTCCTTCATCTCGATGGCCGTGACCTCACTGACCAGCCGCTGATCGAGCGCAAGGCCGAATTGGAGCGGCTCGTGGGCAAGGGACAGCGTGGCGCGATCAGGTTCAGCGACCATTTCGAGGAATCGGGTCCGAAGATGCTGCGTCACGCGTGCGACCTGGCGCTCGAAGGAATTGTTTCCAAGCGCAAGGATGCCCCTTACCGCACCGGCCGGTCGGAGACGTTCGTCAAGACCAAGTGTTCGAATTCTCAGGAATTCGTGGTCGGCGGCTATTCGCCCTCGACTGTCCTGCCGCGAGCGATCGGCGCCTTGGTCGTGGGCTACTACGATCGGGACCGATTCATCTATGCCGGCCGCATCGGTACCGGTTACACCCAGGCCGTGGCGCGGGATTTGTGGAAGCGGCTACATCCACTCGAGATTGATAAGCCACTGTTCGATCAGATTCCTCGCGAGGAGGCTCGCCGGCGCGACATCCACTGGGTCGCCCCCAAGACCGTGATCGAATCGCATTTCCGCGGATGGACCGCGGACCTCCTGGTCCGCCAGGCGGCGTTCAAGGGCGTGCGCGAGGACAAGCCGCCGCGGGAGGTGGTGAGGGAACTCCCGGCGGGACGCGACGCGCCAGACAGTATTGGGGCCGCGCCGAAAATCGCAGCCGAGGCGGCGAAAGCGATGACAAAGACATCGAAAGCGAAAGTGCGGCCGACCGGACGGACATCGTCGGGCGGCCGGGCCGAAGACCAGAATGGAGGTGTGCGTTTCACCAATCCCGACCGCGTCTACTGGGGCGACGTCGGCGTCACCAAGCAGGATCTGGCCGACTATTACCGTGCGGTATGGGACTGGATGGCGCCGCTCGTTGTCGACCGGCCGCTGGCCCTGGTGCGTTGTCCCGACGGCACAGCAGGACAATGCTTCTTCCAGAAGCACGCCTCGGCCGGCCTCACCGAGAAAAATCTTCGCACCGTGATCGACAGCAAGAAGCGGCAGATCATTGCGATCGAGGACCTGGATGGCCTCCTTTCCCTGGTACAGGCGGGCGTGCTCGAAGTGCACGTGCGCGGCTCCACGATCGATCAGCTGGACATTTGCGACCGCATCGTTTTCGACATCGATCCAGGCGAGGGCGTGGGCTGGGCCGGGATCGTCGCGGCCGCGCGCGACGTGCGTGAACGGCTAGCCGCGATCGAACTGCAAAGCTTCGTCAAGCTTACGGGTGGCAAAGGTCTGCATGTCGTCCTGCCGATCATCGGCGCCGATTGGGAGACGGCCAAACGCTTCGCGCAGGCGGTCGCGCTGGCCATGACCGCGGATGATCCCTCACGCTACGTCGCGAAGATCACGAAATCCCTGCGCAACGGAAAAATCTTCGTCGAGTACCTGCGCAATTCGTTGGAGCAGACTTCGGTCGCGGCCTATTCCACTCGCGCCCGCGCGGGTGCGCCGGTCTCTGTACCGGTGACGTGGGAGGAATTGGGCCGGACCAAAGGCGGCAACCAATACACCGTGCGCAATCTGGCCAGGCGTCTGGGCAGCCTGAAGCAGGACCCATGGAAGGATATCGGGCAAGTGAAGCAGAAGCTGCCGGACCTGGGGCGTGTGCGCAAATCCTGACACTGCCGGCAATCAGCGATCTGCCGGCGGGAGACACGCTGATCACGCACGGCCGACCAGCCAGTTCCATCATGCCGG
>DASSJW010000680.1:0-2113 GCA_035690995.1 Xanthobacteraceae bacterium | reverse complement strand
ATCGCGGCGGTGCCGTCGGGACCGCCGAATTCGCACGCTTTGAGGCCGGCGGCGAAGGCGCGGTCGACCGCACGCTCGATGGTGCGGGCGGCCTGCGCGGCGCCTTCGTGGCCATGACGGTCGGCGAGCCAGTCCAGCATCATGGCAGCGGAGAGGATCATGGCCGTGGGGTTTGCCAGTCCCTTGCCCATGATGTCGGGCGCGGTGCCGTGGCATGGTTGGAACACCGCGTGCGCGTCGCCGATATCGGCCGACGGCGCCATCCCCATGCCTCCGATCAGCCCGGCGGTGAGATCGGAGATGATGTCGCCGAACATGTTCTCCATCACCATCACGTCGAAATCCCACGGCCGCCGCACCAGCATGGCCGAGCACGCGTCGACATAGATGCGGTCGGTGTGGACGTCGGGATAGCGGACCGCGCATTCGTCGAAGATCTTGCGGAAGAAGGCGTAGGCCTTGAAGGCATTCGCCTTGTCGACGCAGGCGAGCCGGCCGGGCGAGCCGCGCGCCTTGCGCCGTTGCGCCAGACGAAACGAGAAGTCGAACAAGCGCTCGCTGGTCTTGCGCGTGATCAGCAAGGTCTCGCGCGCTTCGGTGTCGGTCACCACGCCCTTGCCCATGGAGGCGAACAGACCCTCCGTCGACTCGCGGATCACGATGAGATCGATCCCGCGCTCGGCCGCCCCCACGATCGGGCTCGGGATGTTCGGGATCAGCCGGCACGGACGCACGCCGGCATAGAGATCGAAAATGAAACGCAGCTCCACCTGCGGCATGATCTCGGTATTGTCGGGATAGCGAATATGCGGCAGCCCGCAGGCGCCGAGCAGGATGGCATCGGCCTGCTCGCACAGCTTGACCGTGGAGTCCGGAAGCGACGCGCCGGTGTCGCGATAATGGCCTGCGCCCGCCGGCGCCTCGGTGAAGCGAAGTTTCAGCCGGGGCGTTGAGGCTGCGACCTTGTTCAGCACCTCCAGCGCGGGGGCCATGACCTCAGGCCCGATGCCGTCGCCTGGCAGGACGGCGACATGGAAGCTGTCATTGGCGAGCATGCGACGCTCTCCCCGGATGCCGAAGGGTAGACATGCCATTCGATGCAACGATACGCTGGTTATGCGCAACGGGTGCCGGCCGCAAGTCCGCGCGACCGCATCAAGACAAGGCTGCCACTTGGGAGGAAACCGATGAGTTCTCGCACATTGCTGCGCGCCGGGTTGCGCGCTGGCTTGCGCGCTGTCCTGGGAGCGGCTGCGCTGGCGCTCGCGAGCCCCGTGCTCGCGGACTATCCGGAGCGGCCGATCACCCTTGTCGTTCCCTTTGCTGCCGGCGGCCCGACCGACATCATCTCGCGGCTCATGGCCGAGCCCATGAGCCGCGCGCTCGGCCAGCAGGTCATCGTCGAGAACGTCGTGGGAGCGGGCGGGACGGTCGGCGTCACCCGCGTCGCGAAGGCGGCGCCTGACGGCTACACGCTGCTGATGGGCAATCTCGGCACCCAGGCCGCCAGTGTCGGGCTCTATCCCAACCTGGCCTACGACCCGCGCACGGATTTTGAGCCGATCATGAACACCGGCGGCACGCCCATGATCGTGGCGGCGAAGAAGGACCTGCCGGTCAAGGATTTCCGCGAATTCATTGCGTATCTGAAAAAGAACGACAGCAAGGTCAATTATGGCACCGGGGGTGTCGGCGCCACGTCGCATCTCACCTGCCTGTTTCTCGACGCCCTGCTCAACGTGAAGCCGCAGCACATTCCGTTCCGCGGCTCGGGCCCGGCGTTGAACGCGCTCCTCGGCGGGCAGGTGGACTACGTCTGCGACCAGACCGTCGGCGTCGTGCCGAGCATCCAGGCCAAGATGATCAACGGCCTGGTCGTCGCTCTGCCCGCGCGGCTTGCGGTCATTCCTGACGTCCCGACGTCCGCCGAACAGGGCTTGCCGGAATTCCAGGCCGTCGGCTGGAACGCGCTGTTCGCGCCCAAGGGAACGTCGAAAGAGATCGTCGACAAGCTCAGCACCGTGGCGCGCGCGGCGCTCAAGGACGACAATGCCCGCAAGCGGCTGCTCGAGCTTGCGGTCGAATTGCCGCCCGAATCCGCACAGACCCCCGC
>DASSJW010000679.1:0-3811 GCA_035690995.1 Xanthobacteraceae bacterium | reverse complement strand
AGCTCGCTGTCCACGCTCGTTCAAATGGTCAGCGCCGGCATCGGTGTCACCTTGATCCCCGAAATGGCCGTGGCGGTGGAGACACGCTCGGCGTCAGTGTCGGTCGCTCGCTTCAAGAATCCGCAGCCCTCGCGAACCATCGGCATGGTCTGGCGCAAGACAAGTCCCCTGGCCAGACAGCTCCTGCAATTTTCCGAGGTGGTTCGTCTCTCCGCCGACGCGTTGCGCAAGCAGCACAAGCCGGGATCGGCATCGCGACTTAACCGGCGCTCCGGCGGAGGACACTTTCCAACGAGCCGCGCGCCTCGAGAGAAGCGGACGCTTCGAAACGGCCCCGGCATTGAATCCGCAAGGGGCAGCTAGCGGCCGCCGGGCACGCTGGTACTCGCAGGCGGCGATATTGACTTCGATTGCCGCGCGGACGTTGACAACTTCGCGCGGATGCAATTTCACAACTGGAGAGCATATGGCCGAACAGTCCCCTCCCGCCCGGCTGTGGTATCAGAGCTTCGTGCATCCGGTCGAGCAGGCGCCCTATATCGAGCGGCTGCAGGCGCTGCTGGACGCGGCCGCCTCCCCCGGCATCCGGTTCGAGGTGCACGGGCTCGATCCGCCCGACCATCTGTTCCATCCGCTGACGGAATTCCGCTGCGCGGCGCAGGCGATCCGCAACGCGCTCGAGGCCGAGCGCGCCGGATACGACGGCTTCGTCATCGGCCACTTCCAGAAGCCGGGCCTCCTCGAGATCCGCGGCGCGCTCGACATCCCCGTGGTCGGGCTGGGCGAGGCCAATCTGCTGGCAGCGCTGAGCATGGGACGGCGGTTCGGTCTCGTCACCATCGATCCGATATTCATCGATTGGCACGAGCGCCAGGTGCACGCGCACGGCCTCGACCAGCGCTTCGCGGGGGTGCGGGCCGTCCACATGGACCTGCCCGGCTTCATGCGCGCCTTCACCGACGCGGCCAGCTACACGCAGGCGCGCGCCGATTTCGTCGAGCAGGTCCGTCCCCTGGTCGCGCAGGGCGCGGAGGTCATCATCCCGGCCGGCGGCCTGCCGATGCTGCTGTTCGCGCGCGAGTGCCCGTTCGTCATCGACGGAGCGCTGGTGCTCAACGGCATCGCGGTGGCGGCAAAGGCGGCCGAGATGGCGCTCGCGCTGCGCCGCCTCACCGGTGCCGTGGTCAGCCGCCGCGGGACTTATGCCAAGGCCTCGACCGCATGCGTGGACGAATACCTGGGCTCGCGCTGGTGAGTCCGCGAGCTTTGCGTGGAGCGTAATGCCGCCTGGCTCGTCAGCAGACCGGTTGCCGCGCAGATCGACGCGCCAGCCTGGGCACGCACCATCCCCTCCCCGCGCCCTAGAAAGGTGACTTCGGCTGGTCGGCCTTGCAGTGCCCGTCAAAAACCAGATGGAGCGCCTTTTCCGTTCGCTCGATATTCCCGGGCAGCGGAATGTGCGCGGACTTGAAGCCGAAATTCACTGTGGTCTTGTCGGCTTTCAGAAACTCGAGAATGACATCGTCGCCCTCGACTTCCAGCTCGTACAGGACCTGCCGGCCGGCATATTTCTTGCTGATGCGGGACACATCCATCTTGAACCGGTTCAGATAGTATCTGGCGTACCGGTTGAGATCAGGCTCGGGGACCACAACGATGCACGTCTTCGGGTCGACGATTTCGGGACCATCCTTTGGATCTATGCGGCCGGTGAAGATGTAGTTGACGGCTTGTTGGAACACGTCATCCTCGGACAGCGCGCGGGTTTGCAGCGGAACCAGCCACAGACTCGATCCGACGGCGACAGCCAAGGACAGCCCGATCCTGCGAGCGTTCCTTCTCCAAAGCGCCAAGCCTGTCATCGCCGCACTCCTCGCCGGGCTCTGACCGTCTCATCGGCCGCGAAGCGATGAGACAGCCAAATATCGCGGAAAGTAGCAATCGGATAAAGCAGCATGAACAGCGCGCGGCGGACAGCCGCGGGCGCGCCGGGGCGGTCAATCCTGCTTCATGCGGTCACGCATCGCCAGGCAGCCGGAGGCCACCAGCTCGAGCAGCCGGGGATGCAGAAGCGTGGCGATCACCGGCACGCAGCACCACGCCAGCACCAGCCATGGAATGACCCGATAGGCGCCGGGCTGCGGCGGGTAGACGTTCACCCACAGCGTGTAGGCGATCGCCACGGCCGCAAGCACCGGAATGAACAGCAGCCATCGCGGTCCGCCCGAGGGGCGCAGGAGCGCGCCGGCCGCGCTGATGACCACCAGCAGATAGGCCACGAGCAACGCCAGCGCACCGAGGGTGGACCCCCAGAAGAACGCGTCCGATCCCGAGGCACGAAAGACGAGGCGCAATATCAAGTATCCGACGATCGCCGCGACGACGACACAGACGGCGGCGTCGCGGGGCGTGCCGCTGGCTTGCGAGATCCGCGCCATCGGGCTCGATGGAAACATGTCCCGGCACAGCGCAAACAGAATGCGCGACGCCGCCACGATCGACGCCAACGCGCCGCCGAGAGCGGAGCAGATGGCGAGACCGTCGAACAGGTCGCCCGACCAGCCGCCGAAATAGCGCGCCGAGAGATCCGCCAGCAGCGACGTCGACGTGGTGAATCGGGCGACGCCCGCCCGATCGGTGCCGAATCCCAGCGTCTCGGCCGCGGTCACCAGCGTGAACACGACGCCGGCCCCCAGGACGGTGCCGATCAGGACGCGCGGGATGGTGAACCTCGACTTTTCGACTTCCTCGCCCAAGGTCGCGACCTGCTCGAAGCCCGCGAAGGAAAGGAGCCCGAACGACAGGCCGAGCGCGATGGCCGCGGCGCCAACGCCCGAGGTCGGGACAAAGAGGTCGCGCAGCGGCGGGTCGCCCTGCGGCCCGTGCCCTTGCGCCACCAGCAGCAGCACGGCGCCGGCCATCAGCACCATGGCGGCGACGGCAATGCCTTCGAGCACGATCAGCACCAGGCCGGCGCGGCGCGCGGGCACGATGCTCAGCGGCGCCACCACCACGGCGGCCAGGATCGTCAGCACCATGCTCGACGCGTCGCGCCAGAGATCGAGGCGCTGCAGGAGATTGGCGCCGAACAGGCCGACGGCGGCGAGACCGACAGCGGCAAAGCAGAGATAGGTGCCGAACAGCGTCCATCCCGCAATCAGGCCCGCACGGGGACCGAGAATCGCCGCGACGAACCCATAGGCGGAGCCGGCATTAGGATGCTCATGCGCCAGGCGCGCGAAACACCAGGCCACCATCAACACCACCAAGGTGGAGAGGGCGAAGACGAGCGGAACCACGCGCCCGACATGTTCGGCCGGCTCCTGCGGATTCAGGTTCATCGCCATGGTCGGCGCCATGCCCGCAACGGCGACAGCGATGGCGCTCCAGGTGCCGACTCCCTTGAACAGGATGGCGGTCGGGTCGACTGCGGGACGATTGTTCATGGGGGTGAAACTGGCATGGACGCGGTGCGAGGTCGAGCGCAACGGGATCGAGCGGCGAGGCGCCGGCACGAACTAGCAAGTCATGATTCTAGTGTGGCTTCGCATTTGACGTTCCTATGAAGGACTCGCGGCCAATACTGATAGGAACGTCAAATGCGCCACACTAAAGCGGTTCCCGTTCGCATTGGCTGCGCCTACCCATTCTCTGGCGTCACCCGCGGGCTTGACCCGCGGGTCAATCCACTTCGCAACAGCGTTTTGCAAAAAAGATGGATTGCCGGGTCAAGCCCGGCAATGACGTAGGAGAGACTGTGCCGACCATCTTGCATCCATTCGAACGGGAACCGCTTTAGTTCGTGCCGGCG
>DASSJW010000678.1:0-5888 GCA_035690995.1 Xanthobacteraceae bacterium | reverse complement strand
CGTCAAGATGCGCCACCTCAAGGCAGCGAAGGCCGACGAGACGGCGCTGCTCGACCAGTTTCGTGCAGGGCCCGCGCCCCTGCTCAAGGCAGCGGAGTAGCCTTGGCGCTCCGGCGCTTCGGCATGGATGGCGATGGCTATGGCGGCGACCCGTCGCAGGTTGTCCGAACGCGCGGGGATTATACAACAGGTGCTGACTTGACCTCGGCCTGAGCCCCCTTTCTTATGCGTTGATAACGAGTCCGCCGTTGAACGGTGGGGGCTGATGGCCCGCGGGGCCTCGACGCGGTGAACCGGGAGGATGGCTGTGGCGACGGACGCCGCTCGCGCCGACACGTTCCCCAATCTCCTCGCTCGTCATGCCTCCCTTGATGCGGGCCGGCCGGCCGGTCGCGACGACAACCTCGAAACCCTGCGTGCTTCGCTGTTCGCGCTGCGGTTGCAGTGCGAATTGATGATGTCGCGGGCAGTCCGCGGGTCTACGTTCGCCAAGCGGTGGGCGGAGCGAGTGTCGTGAGCGCGGCCGAGCACATCCTGTCGGTGTCGGACGTCTCGATCCAGTTCGGCGGTGTGAGGGCACTGGCCGATGTGAGCTTCCATGTCGAGCAGGGCCAGGTCTTCTCGATCATCGGGCCCAACGGGGCCGGCAAGACATCGATGCTCAACTGCATCTCCGGCCGTTATCGCCCGACCAAGGGCCAGCTGCTGTACAAGGGCCAGTCGCTCGCGCGTTGCTCGATCAATGACCGAGCTCGCCTCGGTATCGGCCGTACGTTTCAGAATCTAGCCCTGTTCAGCCACATGTCGGTGCTCGACAATATCATGGTCGGTCGCCACCATTTGATGCGCAACAATTTCGTGACCGGCATGCTGTACTGGGTGGGTGGCGCGCAGCGCGAGGAGCAGGAACACCGTCGCAAGGTCGAGGACATCATCGACTTTCTCGAGATCCAGCACGTGCGCAACGAGCCGGCCGGCACGCTGCCCTACGGTTTGCGCAAGCGTGTCGAGCTCGCGCGCGCCATTGCGATCGAGCCCGAGCTGATCCTGCTCGACGAGCCGATGGCCGGCATGAACCTTGAAGAGAAGGAGGACATGGCCCGCTACGTCGTCGATCTCAACCAGGAACTCGGCAAGACGGTGATCATGATCGAGCACGACATGGGCGTGGTGATGGATATCTCGCATCGCGTCATGGTGCTCGATTTCGGCAGGAAGATCTGCGAGGGCAGTCCCGAGGAGGTGCTGGCCAACGAGCACGTGCGGCGCGCCTATCTCGGCGAGGAGGATGCGCCGCTGCACGAGGAGGACGCGGAGCTCGTACCCTAATGATGGATGTGCGCACCGAGATCGTGCACGTGGCGGGCTCGACCTGTGGTTGGCACATGACCTCAAGTGCCTCGGCCGAGGTCGCGTTGCACGACACCACGCCGCGCATGCTCGCGCGCAACGCCCGGCAAGCCCCCGACCTGATCGCCCAGCGCGAGAAGGAATTCGGCATCTGGACCACCTATACTTGGCGATCCGTCGAGGATCATGTGCGCCGCATGTCGATCGGCCTTGCCGGTCTCGGGGTCGCCCCCGGCGACGTCGTCGTGTTGATCGGCGACAACCGCCCGGCCTGGGTCTGGGGCGAGATCGCCGCACATGCCTGCCGCGCTCGCAGCCTCGGCATCTATCGCGACGCGCTGGAGGACGAGATTGCCTATCTCTGCGATTACACTTTGCCGAAAGTCGTGATCGCGGAGGACGAGGAGCAGGTCGACAAGTTCCTCAACCTCGGCGGACGCGTTCCGTCCGTCAAACGCATCGTCTATCTCGACCCGCGCGGCATGCGGAAATACGACGACCCGCGCCTCATGGTCATCGCCGAGCTCGAGGCATCCGGCCAGGCGGTGCTCGACCGTGATCCCGGATGCTACGAGCGCATGCTGGCGGCGACGCGCGCCGACGATGTCGCCATCTTGTGCACGACCTCCGGCACGACCTCGCACCCCAAGCTCGCCGAGTGGACGCATCGAGCGTTCCTCGGTCACGCCGCCTCCTATCTCGAGGCCGATCCCAAGGACGCGGACGACGAATATGTCGCGGTGCTGCCGCTCTCCTGGGTGATGGAGCAGATGTACTCGGTCGGCTGGAACCTGATCGCTCGGATGAAGGTCAACTTCCCGGAGGAACAGGCGACTGTGATGGCCGATCTGCGCGAGATCGGCCCGACCTTTCTGCTGCTGGCGCCGCGCGTATGGGAGCAGATCGCGGCCGACGTGCGCGCCCGCATGATGGATTCGAGCGCCTGGAAACAGGCGATCTACCAGTGGGGGGTAGGGCGCGGAGTCGCGGCTGTCGAGGCGGGAGGGCATTCCTGGCTCGCCGACAAGCTGGTGTTCTCGGCCCTGCGCGACCGGCTCGGCTTCAAGTATCTCACCTCCGCCGCCACCGGCGGCGCCGCGATGGGACCCGACACCTTCAAGTTCTTCCTCGCCATGCGCGTTCCGCTGCGCCAGCTTTACGGCCAGACCGAGGCGCTCGGCGCCCATACCATCCACCGCGCCGACGACGTTCATCATGAGACGGTCGGATATCCGATGCCGGGGGTCGAGATTGCGATCAGGCAACCCGATCAGGAGGGGCTCGGCGAGATCATCGTGCGGCACCCCTATATGATGACGGCGTACTACAAGAACCCCGCCGCCAGCGCGGAGATGTTCGATGCCGAGGGTTGGTTCCTGACCGGCGACGCGGGCTACCTGACGCCCGGGCGTCACCTCGTCGTTGTCGATCGCGCCAAGGACCTGGCGGTCACGTCGACGGGCGTGCGTTTCTCTCCGCAATACATCGAGAACAAGCTCAAGTTTTCGCCCTTCGTCGCCGAAGCGGTGATCATCGGCGCCGGGCGGCCGTACCTGACCGCCCTCGTCTGCATCCGCTACCCGGTCGTCGGCAAATGGGCCGAGAAGCGCCGTATCACCTTCACGACCTACACCGATCTGGCGGCTCGGCCGGAAGTCTATGCCCTGCTCCGCAAGGAGGTCGAGGGCGTCAATGCTTCGCTGCCCGAGGGCCAGCGCATCCGCAAATTCGTGCTGTTGTACAAGGAACTCGACGCCGATGACGGAGAGCTCACCCGTACGCGCAAGGTGCGCCGTGGCGTGATCGCCGAAAAGTACGGCGCCATCATCGATGCGCTCTATTCCGATGCCGCGTATGTCGACATCGATACCTGGATCCATTTCCAGGATGGCACCAAGCAGCGCATCGTAACCAAGTTGAAGAACGAAAGCCTCGAAGCGGAGCTGGGCGGGCGAGGTCGCGCATGAACTGGGACCTGCTCATCCAGTTGCTGGTCAACGGGCTCATCGTCGGGATGCTCTACGGCGTCGTCGCGATGTGCTTTACGCTGATCTACAAATCGACCCAGGTGGTCAATTTCGCGCAGGGCGAATTCCTGGTGCTCGGCGCCTGGGTCTGCTGGTACTTCATCGTGAAATGGCAGCTGCCGTTCGTGGCCGCGTTCGCCTTTGCGCTCGTCTTCACCACCCTCTTCGGCATTCTGGTGCAGGTGGTCATCCTGCGGCCTTTGGTCGGCGAGCCGATCATCTCCGTCATCATGGTGACGATCGGGCTGTCGATCTTCATGCAGGCGGTGATGAACTGGGCCTTCGGCAACAATGCGGTCCGCTTCCCCAACGTCTTCGGCTCTGAGAAGGTCACCATCGCCGGCCTCAACGTCGAGACCGCCTATCTCATGAGCTTCGCGCTGTCGCTCGTGATCATGATCGTGTTCTTCTATTTCTTTCGCTATTCGCGCTACGGGTTGGCGATGCGGGCGACCGCCTATAGCCAGCAGGTCGCGCAGAGCCTCGGCATCTCGGTCAAGCAGGTATTCGCGATGGCCTGGGCAATCTCGGCGCTGGTGTCCTGCTTCGCCGGCGTCGTGCTCGGGCTGGTCAACGCGGTCTCCAATTCGCTGGCGATCATCGGCATCAAGGTGTTCCCCGCGGTCATCGTCGGCGGCCTCGATTCGATCGTCGGCGCGGTGGTCGGCGGCGTCATCATCGGGCTGTTGGAGAACTTCGCGGAATTCATCGACGGTCAGTACCTGCAGATCGGCAACATGTATGCCGTCGCCCCCTTCTACGTGCTCATCATCATCCTGATGATCCGCCCCTACGGCCTGTTCGGCACCGAGAACATCGAGCGGATGTGACGCAAGAGCACTAGCCCATGTCCTACGTCCCCTATCCCCGGCCCTGCGGTGACTTCCGCACCAGCTACGCTGCGGACATGACCATGTTCCGCACCCGGGGCTCGACGCTCATGGCAGCTGCGGGCGTCGCGCTTTTGCTCGCGACCCCGCTGTTCGCCAGCGATTATGTGCTGAGCCAGCTCATCCTGATCGGCATCTACGGCATCGCCGCGCTCGGGCTCAACGTGCTGGTCGGCTTCACCGGTCAGATCTCGCTGGGTCACAGCGCGTTCTTCGGCTTCGGCGCCTTTGCCTCCGCGTGGCTCGGCACCAGGCACGGGGTGCCGCCGCTGATCAGCATCCCGATCGCCGGCGTCATGACGACCGCGCTCGGCATGATCTTCGGCATCCCCGCGGCGCGTCTCAAGGGTCTCTACCTCGCCATCGCCACGCTCGCCGCACAGTTCATCCTCGAGGATTTCTTCGCCCGGGCGGACTGGTTCACCGGCGGCTCGTCAGGAGCGCCGGCGGAGCGTGCGAGCCTGTTCGGCATCCCGCTCCACACCGACCAGACCTATTTCTACGTCGTGCTGTTCTGGTTCGTCCTGAGCTATGTCGGCGTTGCCAACTTGATGCGCACGCGCGATGGCCGGGCGCTGATCGCGGTACGCGACCATTATCTCTCCGCCGAGGTGATGGGGATCAGCCTGCCCCGGTACCGTATTCTCTCCTTCGGCATATCGAGCTTCTTCGCCGGCATCGGCGGCGCGCTCTATGCGCACTACCTCGGCTTCGTGTCGGCGGAGGCGTTCACCATCCTGCTCTCCATCCAGTTCCTGGCGATGGTCATCATCGGCGGGCTCGGATCGGTCGCGAGCTCGGTGCTCGGCACCGCTTTCATCCTGCTGCTGCCGCAGGTCATGCAGGCCGGGGCCTCGACGCTCGCCGATTTCTTCCCCGCCATGCAGCAGGGCGTCGCCTACATCAAGGAGATGTCGATCGGCGCCGCGATCATGCTGTTCCTGATCTTCGAACCGGAGGGCTTGATTCACCGCTGGCGATTGATTCGTGCCAGCCTCAAGCTCTACCCCTTCTCATACTAACGCAGTTTCCGCCGGCGTTGATCTGCAGTCAGCTCATGATCGAGGCGGCGGTTACGGATTCCGGGCTGCCGCCACACGGCGCCCCCAAATCGGCTGGTGCCAGCTTGGGCACTTCCAGATGCCGATCTCGAAGTTTTCCGACATTCTTGGTGCCGTGCCGGGGTCATAATTTGCTAATGTCTCTCTGCTCCCGCCGTTCGCGTCCAAGGGTCCTGCGACGATTGGCGAACGTCGGAACACTGGAGCGTGACCTCGAAAAGTTGCAGACTTTTCAGGTAAGATCGCGCGACCGCACGTTGCGAGGGTCATGCGACGAACAGATACGTGGAGCGAGATCGCGCCTCGATCCGAGGCGAGTTCGCTCGGGGTCCGTTGCTCTCGGCGGCGAGCGACGGCCGGCACTGGAAGTGGCCGCCTGGGAGAATGACATGAAAAGGGCTGTTATGGCCGTGAGCCTGCTTGTTGCGAGCGCCGCGTTTCCGGCCCTGGCACAGGACAAGGTGTTCGTCGGTCACTTGGCCGACTACACCGGTGCCACCTCTTTTGTCGGCAAGTATTACGGGCCGGGCGTCCGTGACGCAGTCGACTTCATCAACGCC
>DASSJW010000677.1:0-4961 GCA_035690995.1 Xanthobacteraceae bacterium | reverse complement strand
TACGTCAACGAGGAGCGGATCACGGGCTCGCTCACGGTGGTCGACCCGGCCTCGGGCGAGTTCAAGCTGCGCAAGGAGCTTCCCTACGGCAACCACAGCGGCGTGCTCGCGACCGCCGGCGGCATCATCGTGACCGCGCTGCTCGACGGCACGATTTTGGCCTACGACGACCAGACGCTGGAGGAACTGTGGAAGATCAACGTCGGCTCGGGTTTCGTCGCGCCGCCCATGACCTACATGGTGGACGGCAAGCAATATATCGCGATCGCCTCCGGCATCGGCGTGGTCGGCCGGGCCAAGCTCGCGCGCTCGCCCGAAATGAAGACGTTGGCGAACGCCACGGTGCTGTTCGTATTCGGGCTGTAATTGCCATGAAAATGAAATCCATCGCGGCTCCGGCCGCGGTTGCCTGCACGCTGCTGGCCGCCACGTCGCAGGCGCGCGCGGCCGACGTCACCTTCGAACGCCTGCGCAATCCCGAGCCGCACAACTGGCTCATGCACCATCGCGACTACGGCGCGCAGCACTTTTCGCCGCTCGACACGATCAACAGGTCGAACGTGAAGAATCTCAAGCTCGCCTTCGCCGTGGCGCTGGGCGGCACATCGGCGAACGAAAATCTCCTGGCGACGCCGCTGGTCGAGGACGGCTTCATGTACATGGTCGATGCCTGGGGCGTGGTCTACAAGATCGACCTGCGCTCGGGCACCATGGGCCGCATCCTGTGGAAGATGGATCCGGGCCAGGAAAAGATCGACCGCAACCGCGGCGTCGCGCTGTGGGGGAATCTCGTCGTCTCCGTGACCAGCCATGACGGGCGCGTCATCGCGACCGACAAGGAGACTGGCAAGATCGTCTGGGACAGGAACCTGCGCGACCAGCCCGACATGACGCTCAACGCGGCTCCCCTTGCGCTTGCAGACAAAATCATCATCGGCGCCTCGGGCGGCGACCAGGGCGTGCGCAACTGGCTGGTCGCGCTCGACGCCAAGACCGGCAACGTGCTGTGGAAGACCTACGCCGTGCCCGCCCCCGGCGAACCCGGCAGCGAGACCTGGAAGGACAAGCATAATGCCTGGCAGACCGGCGGCGGCGCCTTCTACGTCACCGGCTCCTACGACCCCGACACCAACATCACTTATTGGGGCGCCGGCAACCCGGCGCCGAAATACGATTCGTCCTACCGGCCCGGCGACAATCTCTACACCAACAGCGCGCTCGCGATCGACGCGACGACCGGCAAGATCCGCTGGTACCATCAGTACACGCCGAACGACACGATGGACTACGACGAGAGCGGCAGCCACATCCTCATCGACACGAAGGTGAACGGCGAGGATCGCAAGATCGTGACAAGAGCCGCGCGCAACGGCTTCGCCTATAGCTTCGATCGCTTGAGCGGCCAGTTCCTCAAGGCCACGCCCTACGTATCGAAGGTGACCTGGACCCGGGGCATCGACCCGAAGACCGGCAAGCCGCTCGACTACGATCCGGCCAAAGACCTCCAGACCTATGCCGATCCGATCGGCAAGATCCTGGCCGGCGAAACGAGCAGCTTCTGTCCGGGCGTGCCGGGCGGCAACAATTTCTGGTCGGCGGCCTACAGCCGCAGGACCTCCCTCCTCTACATCCCGGAGCTCGAGGCCTGCACGTCGGTGACGCGCGACCAGACCGCCCATGTACGGGGGCGGTTCGACGGCGGTAAGTTCGCCTATGACGGCCGCGGCTTGAGCGGCCTCGTCGTGCTCGATCCCGCCACCGGCGAGGTCAAGAAACGCAAGGAGATGCCTTATCCGAACGCGGCAGGCGCGCTCGCGACCGCCGGCGGCCTGATCGTGACCGCGCTGCTCGACGGCACCATCGTCGCCCTCGACGACGAGACGCTGGAGGAGCTGTGGAGCATCAATGTCGGCACCGGCATCAATGCCCATCCCATCACCTATGCGGTCGAGGGTAAGCAGTACATCGCCATCGCCACCGGCCTCACGCGCAACCAGATCGGCCGGATCGCCAATTCGCCGGAATTGAAGAATCTGGCCAAGAACGCGACCATGCTGTTCGTGTTCGGCTTGTAACTCGCCGCGCTGTCATCCCCGCGCAAGCGGGGATCCAGCATTCCAGAGGCCGTCGTGCGAGGCACCGTGGGTCCCCGTTTTCGCGGGGAACGGCAAGTTGCGATGGGGTGATGAGACAAAATCGAATTTGGAATAGGGAGACGATAATGAACCTGAAATCCACGGCCGTCCTGACCGCGCTTGCCGGCGCGCTGCTGGCGAGCGCGGCCCCGCTGTACGCGGCCGATGTCACGTTCGAGCGCCTGCTCAATCCCGAGCCGCACAATTGGCTCATGGTCCATCACGACTACAGCGCGCAGCGGTTCTCAAAGCTCGAGACGATCAACAAGTCCAATATCAAGAACATGAAGCTCCTGTTCGCCGTCGCCATCGGCGGGACCTCGCCCAACGAGGCACTGGAGGTCACGCCGCTGGTCGAGGACGGTTTCATGTATGTCGTCGACGGCTGGGGCGCCGTTTACAAGATCGACGTTCGCTCCGGCACGCAGGGCCGCATCCTGTGGAAGATGGATCCCGGTCAGGAGAAATACGGTCGCATCCGGGGCGTCGCGCTGTGGGGCAACCTGGTGATCTCGACCACCGGCAAGGACGGCCGCGTCATCGCCACCGACAAGGACAGTGGCAAGATCGTCTGGGACAAGAACCTGAACGATCAGCCGGAAGTGGAGCTGTCCTCCGCGCCACTGGCACTGAAGGACGACATTATCGTTGGCGCCTCGGGCGGCGACCAGGGTGTCCGCGACTGGATCGTCTCGCTCGATCCGAAAACCGGCAACGTGAAATGGAAGACCTTCGCCATCCCCGCGCCTGGTGAGCCCGGCAGCGAAACATGGAAGGACAAGAACAACGCCTGGCAGACCGGCGGCGGCGCGTTCTACGTCACCGGGTCGTATGACCCGCAAACCAATTTGACCTATTGGGGATCGGGCAATCCGGCGCCCGGCTACGACGCGTCGTACCGGCCCGGTGACAACCTCTTCACCAACAGCGCGATCGCGTTCAATGTCGCCAACGGGAAGATGGAGTGGTACTTCCAGTACACGCCGAACGACAGCCGGGACTACGACGAGACCGGCACGCACATTCTCATCGACACGAAGGTGAACGGGGAAGATCGCAAGATCCTCACCCATCCCGGCCGCAACGGCTTCAACTACACCTTCGACCGGTTGAACGGCCAGTTCCTCAAGGCCGGGCAGTACGTCGGCAAGGTCACCTGGACCAAGGGCATCGATCCAAAGACCGGCAAGCCGCTCGACTACGACCCGAGCAGGGATCTTCAGATCTACGCCGAACCGACGAACGTCAACGCCGACAAGGTGACGCGGCGCGTCTGCCCCGACCAATCTGGCGGCAACAATTACTGGCCGTCGTCCTACAGCGCGAAGACCAAGATGCTCTACATCCCGAGCGTCGAAGGCTGCTCCGACATCACGCCCGACCACAGCGCGCATGTGAAGGGCAAGTTCGCCGGCGGCACCTATGTCAATCCGGAGCGGCTCACCAGCAGTATCGTGGTGGTCGATCCCGCCACCGGCGAGCAGAAATCGCGCAAGGACCTGCCCTACCCCAACTCGGCCGGCGTGCTTACCACCGCGGGCGGCATCGTAGTCACGGCGTTGCTCGACGGTACCATCGTCGCGCTCGACGACCAGACGCTCGAGGAACTCTGGAAGATCAACGTCGGCACCGGCTTCAACGCGCCGCCCATGACCTACTCGGTCGACGGCAAACAATACCTCGCCATCGCCTCGGGCCTGTGGCGGAACGCCAAGAACAAGCTGACCCGTTCGCCCGAGATGCGGACTGCCTCGCAGGCGACCGTGATCTGGGTGTTCGGGCTGTAAGGAAACGAACTCGGCGTTTGACCGCCGCAACCCCTTCGGCGGTCATTCCTGGGACCGAATGGCCGCGAGGGCGGGAGTCCCGCCCTTCGGGCTCCCGGACTGACGACCAAGTGCAAGATCACCTCGTCAGCTCGAACCGCACGTGGCTCTCGAACTGTCCTTCGGTCTCCCGGTCGGTATGGGGGTCGTACTGGCTCTGGCCCTTCTTTCGCAGATAGCGCGTCTGCAGTGTCGCAACGCCGACCCCGTCGATGGCCTTGCGACAGTCCTGTTTGATGAAAGTGCGCATCACCGGCGTCTCGCCCTCGGCGGGAGGATGATCGGTGCAGTCCCAGCCGTCGCGGCCGAATCGCGCGGTGATGAAGTTGCGCAACGCATAGGCCTCATCGCGGCGGCGCGAGGGATCGCGCGGATCGCTGACGATCCGCAGCCCCACGAGCGCGCCGCCGGCATCGAACAGCGCGGAGAGCACCACCGGGAATCCGTACACCTTGGTGCCGGAATACTGCTCGACCTCGGTGCTGAAATTGTTGGCCTTGGCCCAGTATTCCAGTTCGTCGTCGTAGCGGAAATAGACCTCATAGCGGCCGTCGGGCTGCGGACGGCAGCGGCGAAAATCTCGCCAGCTTCCCAGCGGCGCCCCCGGCGGGCCGCCGTTCGAGCCGCAGGCATATTCGGCAAAACCATCCGGCAACGCCTCGACCGCGCTACCGAGCTTGAGGTCCCATACCTCGATCCGGCTTGGCCGCTCCTGCGCCGCGGTCGCCGGCAAGCACGCCAGGAATGAAGCCAGGGTGCCGGTCAAGACCGCAAGCAATAGAGAGGGCGTCAAGGTCGGCTAGCCGGACAAGGACAGATGCGAAGCATGCGCAGCATGATATACGAGCCTGGCCCGGGCGAACATCTGCCCATCATTGCCGCGATCCCGGCGGCGAGGAGAACAATGCAGATTATGTCACATCCGCGCGACACTGCGCTCATCGCCGCAGCCGCGCTCATCGCCACGATCACCGCACTGTCCGCGCAGCCGTCCGATCCC
>DASSJW010000676.1:0-12530 GCA_035690995.1 Xanthobacteraceae bacterium | reverse complement strand
CCGTTCGAGCGCCGCTTCCGGGCCGTCGCCGGCGGGCTTGCCCCCGTTGTCGCGCCGAGGGGCACGGTCGTGTTGTACGCGGCCGCCCCCGGTGCAGTCGCGAGAGACGGTGATCGACCGGTTTTCGTCGACGAATTGCTGAAGCAGATTCGCGACCCCGGAAGGATCGAAGAGGCCTTCAACCGCACGCTGGTCGCGGTATCGCGGGCATCGAATGGGGAGCAAATCCCGTGGTTCTCCTCGTCACTGGTGGAGGATTTCTCATTCGTGACCGCCGCCCGCACGCCGGCACCTACCCAAGGCGTGGTCGAGGCGGAGAAGCAACCTCAGGCTTCGCCGCCCGATCCGGATGCTGCCGTGCGTCTCGCCTACCAATCGGCGGAACGTGCGGGAACGAAGAAGAGTTGGGAGGATTTCGTCGCGAAGTATCCGTCCGGACGCTATGCCGAGTTGGCGCGTCAGCAAATTGCGAAGCTGGCTCCCCCTCCCGCTCCGGCCGCCCCGGTGGACGACCCTGCAATCAAGGAGCTCGACAAGAAAATCGAACTCGATCGCAATGATGCCGCTGCCTATTATAAGCGCGGTCAGCTGTACGCGCAGCACGGCGATTTCGCCCGGTCAGTCAAGGATTTCGACGAAGTTATTCGGCGTAACCCCAAGGATGTCGAAAGTCTGAACAATCGCTGCTGGGCGCGCGCCATGATCGGCGAATTGCAGTTGGCCCTGAAGGACTGCGACGCGGCATTGGAGATTCGTCCTCGCTACCTCGACGCGCTCGACAGCCGCGGCTTTGTCAATTTGAAGCTGGGCCAGCCGAAAAACGCCATCGCCGATTATGACGCGGCGCTGCGGATCAACCCAAAACACCCCTCGGCGCTCTATGGGCGTGGAATAGCCAAGGCGCGGACCGGCAACGCCGCGGGCGGTGACGGCGACATCGCGGCGGCGAAACTGATCCAGCCGGACATTGCCGAAGAATTTGTCAGCTACGGCATACCCGGACCGTAGCGTTGGAAGACGGGAAAATGGTCGTTATTCCTGGGGATAAGGAGATCATGGCTTGCGGTCATGCCGGCTCCCGCAGGGCGGTGATCGCGGTTGCACCCGCCGCCGAACCGGTTCCGGCAGACCGCATCATCACGTCACTGGGACCGACCACCTCGGGCGCTTCGCGGTCGCACGTCACGGCGCGAGCAGCCCGCGCCGTCGACCAGGCGCTGCGCGAACGCGCTGCGCGGCGGGCGCGATCCGGTTGCGCACGGATGGGGCCGCTGACGGTCATGGCACGGTAGGGTCGACATTGTGGATCTCGGCGACTGGAGCATCCGCAACTGGCGGCCACTCGCGGGCCTGACGAGCGCCCTCCTCATCGGGTTGGGCGCGCTGGCTGGTTTGCTGACCGGCTACAACAGTTATCTCCCGGCGTTGGGCGGCCCCAACGGCCTGCTCTATGACGTGACGCTCAAAGTCGCGCAGCCGTGGCGCCGCAACATTCCCACCGCGCCGGTGGTGTTCGTTGCGATTGATGACGCGTCGCTGTCTGATCCGGAGCTTGCGGCTCTTCCGAGGGCCTTGTTTCAACCGGTGTGGGCTCGCCTGATCGATGGGTTGCTGGAGGCCGGAGCGCGTCGGATCGCCTTCGATGTGGTGTTTGCCTATGCCGGAGCCGATTTCCAGGTCGGCGCCTTCACGTTGCCGGACTACGACCGGAGCCTCATCGACAGTCTCGAACGGGCCCGAGATCGCATCGTTCTCGGGCGCTTCCCCAGCGTTTCCCCGGCGCTTCCGTTCCTGAAGGCCGCGGGAGCATCACGGGTCGGAGTTCTGGATCTCCAGCTCGAGTCGGATGGACGGGTGCGAAGCACCGCTCCAATTATCCAACTCGCTGATGGGCGCATCGCCTTGGGCTTCGCCGCCCTGGGCGCCGGCCTGAGCGTTCGCCAGGCATCTGCCACTCAGCGCATTCTGATGACCCCATATGCCCCGATGACGGATACGCCGACATACAGTCTGGCGACCTTGCTCGCGTGCCTGTCATCGGCTGAAGGCGCTGCGCTCGTTCGTCGATTCATCGAGGGCCGGATCGTGGTTGTGGGTACGGCGGTGCCTGGCGAAGACCAGCACCGCGGGCCGACGCGTTTTCTGGGGGGCGGACCTCCCGCCCCACCCGCGGATCGGTGCGCTCCGCGCAGCGGGCTGTCCAAACGTTCAACTCCCGACAATGCGCCAGGAGCGCTCATGCAAGTCGCGGCGATCCAGTCGGCGGCAAGTGAGCGGCCCGTAACACTGGCGCCGACCTGGTTGCGCCTCATCGCCGGTGCCGGACTTGCGCTCCTTTTCACCCTCATGGCTTTGCGGGACGAAAGCGCGCTTGCACTCGGCGAGCGCGACGTCTCGCCGGCGTCGGTCCTGTTCGTGCAATTGGCCCGGTCCGTTGCATTCGGACTGGTGGGCCCGATCCTTTTCGGCTGTTTGTTTAGCGCCGTGGCGTTCATATACGCCGACATTTGGCTCCCGATGGGCTACCCGATCCTCGTTACGATTTTCGCATTTGCAACCATCGTTGGGATTCGTTCGGTCCGCCATCGAGCTCTGTTCAGAAGTCTGTACCGGACCGCAGGCCGCTATCTGCCACCGGCACGGCTCGTGACACTAGCTCGCAGCGGCTTCGCCGACCCGCTCGATGGGCACGAGCGGGAAGTTTCGATTCTATTGGTGGACCTGGCTGGATTTACCGCTTTCTCCAACCGGCCCGATCTGAGCGCGTCCGATATCGTTCGAATGGCGAACCGATACTTCACCTTGATGCAGGCCACGATCGACCGTTACGGGGGTTGCAGCGACAAGTTTCTCGGAGACGCGGTGCTGGCTTTCTGGAACGGCCTTTCCGACGAGCCGGACCACGCATTGAAGGCCCTTGCGACAGCCTCGGACATTATCAGGGCAGTCGGTCACGCCGAGGGACCGGAAAGCAATCTCCTCGCCGCCAGAGCCATTGTCTGCTCCGGCAAGGTCTATGTTGGCGATCTTGGCGCAAAGCAGCGAAGCAACTTCACGATCATCGGTCCGGCAGTCAACGAGACGTTTCGCCTCGAAAAAGTGCCGGATGCTTACGGTCTTTCGCTGCTGGTTGCGGGCTCGGCGGCAGAAATGATCGAGGCTTCGAAAGCGTCGCAATCGATCGGCGTGCTCGCGAGCAACGTTCTGGTGCGAATAGATGACGTGGAGCTCAAGGGCTTCGATGGCCTGCGGCCGATTTATACGTTGGTGCCCGGCGATGACCCCGGGCTTGCCGACTTCCAGGCGGCACGCAACGCTCTTGACCGGCACATGGTGTGCGAGGCGCTGGCCCATCTGAGAGCCGTCGATGGCGGCATGCTGCAAGTCGCGGCGAAGACGCTTCTGCAGCGCTTCGGCTCCGTTCAGATGCCCGCTCGCCAGGGTAATGCGTAGCGGGTCCGCGACCGGGTTGTAGCGGCCGGGCAACACTCCCGCGAGAAAGCGGCGCGATGCACGACTGGATGCCGCTCTTACATTGATGTGTCGATCGAGTCGGATTACATTTTTTTTACGGGTTGTCTCGGGCATTTGCTGGGGGGCGTGCCATGAACAGGGCCTTGATTTCCTGCTTTGGTTTACTTTTTGCGCTGGTCGCCTTGGAGCAAGCCAAGGCGGACGAAGACGTCGTTAAACCGAGGAGAGAACGCGCCGTCGCACCGCAACGCGCCGCGCCGCAACGCGCCGCTCCTACCCAGACCAGCAACTGGTCGGGCGGGCAAGTCGGTGGCTCCAACGGCGTCAGCTCCGTGAACAACAACTTCGTCGAGCCCGGCGCCTATGTCTGCCCAACCGGCAGCACCCTCGGCACCAGCTGCTTCGAGACGCCGTTCCAATTCAGCGGGCACAAGGCCGTCTATACCATCGGCCCGTTTGTCGGCTACCGCGTTCAGCTCGGGAGCTGGGTCGTTGGCCTCGAGGGTGATTGGTCCTACAAGAACAGCGAGACTTCTCTGAACCAGGGGTCCGCGACGTCGATCTCGGTTTCCACTCCGAGCGGCGGCAGCGTATTCTTCAACAACTACTTGCGGACCGACCAATTCTCCGGCTCCGTCAAGCAGAAGTCGGACTCCTCGATTCGCGCCCGCGTGGGCATGCTCGTCACGCCGTGGAGCCTGCTGTATGTCACGGGTGGCGTCGCGTTCGGAGAAATCAGCGGATCGTTTGCCTACTCCGGGAGCCTCTACTCCTGCTCGGTCAGCGGTTCTCCGACACCCTCGCCGGCCTCCTGCGCCACCTCGCCGTCGGTCGCGACGGCAACGACCGCGGTGACCTGGAGTGACACGCGGGTTGGCAGCACGGTCGGCGGCGGTTGGGAAAGCGAGATCGCGCCCCGCTGGAAGGTGAGGGCCGAGTACCGCTACACCGACTTCGGCAACTACACCAAGACCTTCGGTCTGGCCACCCGCTGCACCGGCAGCTCCAGCCCGGCCTCGACCTGCACCGGCTCGCCGTCGAGCAGCGTGAGCATCGATCTGAAGGAATCGTTCCACACCTTCCGCATCGGTCTGGCCTTCGACCTGTAATCACAGGCCTGCAATGACTGGAATGGGTCCGGCGATGACGAATTCCGTCATCGCCGGCTGCCTTCTCCGACCACCGCGAACGGACCCCAGATCGCAGGATAGGCGTTCTCGGTCGACGACGTGTCGTCGAGCAGGCTGAGCATGGCGCGCCGCATGGCTTCGGCGCGCCCGAGCGTTGAATCGGCCGCCAGGATGGTAAAAGCCGACGTCGTCAGCCGCGTGGCGGCGTCGGACGCGACCGCCCAATGCGACACCAGCAGCGCGCGGGCGCCGGCGTAGAAGAACGCGCGCGCCAACCCGGACAGCGCCTCCGCCCCGGGCTTGTCACCCGCGATCGTGTTGCAGGCCGAGAGCACGACCCAGTCGGCATTGAGCTTGAGCTGCGCCACCTCGCTGGCCTTCAACAGGCCGTCGTCGTCGTCGCTCGGCGTGGCCGGTACCGAGAGTGCGAGCGACGGCTCCGCCAACCCCCGGACGTCGCCGGCGACCAGGCCGTGGGTGGCGAAATAGACGATGCGGTAGTTGGCGAGCGGCGCGCGCTTCACGGCGGTCACGGTGGCATCGCGGCCGAGCAGGATGTCCGCCGCCGAGACGTCGAGCGCCTTCGCAATCGCCCTGAGCTCGTCGGCGGTGTCGGGAAGCCGCGGCAGCCCCTGCATGAGCATGCTGCGATCGATGCCGGCGCCGCGCCAATAATCGCTGTACGCGCGGGCTTTGCCCCGGGATCGGGAGGGTTTGCGGTCCACGTCCGGTGTCGCGCGCGGGTCGAAGACCGGATCGCCAAATCCGATCATCGGCTTGCCGCTCTCCTTCGCCTGCACGGGCGTCCGCAACGCCTGCAGGCTCGCCACCGACGGCAGCGTGCTGACGGCCTGGCGCTTGATCAGCCATGCGGCGTCGCGGTAGCGCGCGGCGTCCTCTGCGGCCGTGAGATTTCTGCCCGGCGGGGCCGATGTCGCCGGCTTCTCCGTCACCAGCAGATGGAACGGCAATGCCGTCAGCACCCCCGACGGCGCCACCAGCAGATGTCCCTTGTCCTTGACGAGCGCATCGACCGGACCGAGGAGCAGGGTGTAGAGCTCGTTCGCAAGCGTGAGATCGAACAGCTGCATGGTGTCGAGCTCCAGCCCGCGCCGGAACGCCGTCACCTTGGCAGCAATGTCATCCCTGCCGGCCGGGATCGTGCGCCAGTCGAAGCCGTCGGCCGTGACGGCGAAGACATAGCTCTGCTCCTCGCCGGTCAGCAGAAGAACGAGCGCCTCGAACTTCCCGAGCAGCTTCTGGACGTCTTCGACCTTCAGCGGCCGGGGATTCGACAGCGCGGCGTAATCCGGGAATTCCTTCTCCAGCCGTACTCTGGTTGCGGTGAGCTTGCGCTCGGTGTCTTCGATCTGCCGGCGAATCTTGTCGATCTGCTCCGGATTTGATTGCCCCGCCGGCTTCGCCAGCATTTCGACCAGCGCCTTCTCGCGATCCCGCCGGTAGGCGGAGAGGTCCTGATCCTGGCGCACGACGGCGGCGAGCGCATCGTTGCCGCTGGCGAAGCGCGGGCTCAGTTGCTGGACGGCGGCCGCGGCCGACGACTGGTTCGCCCATTGCGCGATCTCGAATGCCTCGCGCGCCAGCGCCGGCGCGGGTTCGACGCCGGCGCGCGTGCCGGCAGCCAGGCTGGCGACGTGGTTGACGAAGAAGCCTGACCGCTGCTCGATCAATCCGTCGCCGTCTCGCGTCTGGCGCGCGCCCTGGTCGCCGGGATTGGCATGCGCGAGCACCGCCGCCGTCGCCTTGCGCGAATAAGCGAGGGCGTTGGCGGGCTTGTTTTGCACGACGCTCAACGCCGCAAGATGGTTGAGCGTTCGCGCCGTGTCCGGATGGTTGGGGCCGCGCGCTTTATCGTTGATGGCAAGTGCCCGCTGGTAGGCCTGCTCGGCATCGCCGTAGCGGCGCTGGTGCTCGAACAGCTGTCCCTGATTCAGCAGCACCGTGGCGATGAAGCGGTGCTCCGGGCCGAACGCCTTGGTGGCGATATCGAGCGCGCGCTTGAACTGGGCGTCCGCATCGGCGTAGCGGCCCTGCGCATCGTAGGCGACGCCGAGCTTGCGGATCACCTTGGCGGTGTCGGGATTGTTCGGGCCGAGGGTCTTGGTGACGATGGCGAGCGCCCGTTTGGCATGCGTTTCCAGCTCGTCGGAGCGGCCCTGGGCTTCGTAGATCGCCGCCAGGTTGTTGAGCACGGTGGCGACGTCGGAGTGATTGGGGCCGAACGCGGCTTCCCGAATGCCCAAGGCGCGCTTGTAGAGCGCTTCCGCCTCGTCGAAACGGTCTTCGTCGGCATAGACGCTCGCGAGGTTGAGCAGCGAGGTGGCGAGGTAGGGATGCTTCGGGCCCAGTGCCTTCTCCCAGATCTCGATGGAGCGCTGGAACAGCTTGTCGGCCTCGGCGTAGCGGCCGAGCCGCTCGTAGACGTGAGCCAGGTTGTTCACGCTCGCGGCGACGTCGGGATGGTTCGGGCCGAGCGCCTTCTCGCGGATGGCGAGCGCGCGCCGGCTGGCGTCCTCCACCTCTTGGAAGCGGCTTTGATCCTCGTAGACCTTGGTGAGGTTGTTGAGGATGAGGGCGACCAGGAGGCTCGACGGACCGGCGGTCTTCTCCGCCATGTCGAGTGCGCGCTTGTACTGCGCCTCCGCTTCCTCATAGCGCGCTTGCGCCTTGTAGACGTCCGCGAGATTGCTCATGAGCAGGGCGACGCTCTGATTGGGTCCGCCCTGCGCCTTGGTCGAGATGTCGAGCGCCCGCTTGTACAGTTTCTCCGCTTCGCCGGGATTGGCCTGCAGCAGATACACCGTGGCTAGGTTGGCGAGGGGTTGGGCCAGGCGCGGATCGGTCGGCGGCAGATTGCTTTGCAGCGTGGCGAGCACCTGTTTGAACATCGTGGCGGCTTCGGCGTAGCGGGCCAGCGCCTGGTGGGCGCGGGCGAGGTCGTTCAGCGCCGAGACGTAGGCGAAATTATTGGTGCCGCCACGCTTGGCGGCCGCCTCGGTTTTCTGCGCCTCCACCAGTGCGGCCGCATAGTCCCCGGCCGCATAGAGATCTTGAAAACGCTTCTGTGCCGCTGCGACGTCGATCGGTTGCGCCACGGCCGGCAACGGCGCCGATGCCATCGCGGTGACAGCCAAGACGAGGAAAGCGACCAACCCGCTGCGCCATCTCGATCTCATGATTCGCTCCGACGAATGGGAAGCGACTGTGCCGCCCAAGGGCGCGCATGTCTGAGCACCGTCATAATAATCCATCATAGCACGCGCGCTGCCGTCCCGCATTTCCCGAGCCGCTGATCGTCATGCGCGGGCTTGACCCGCGCATCCATCGCGAAAACGAAATCGATCCGGAATGGCTCAACGCGTGTCCCGGGCGCAGCGCAGGGCGAAGGAGTGCGCTGCAGACCCCGGACCCTCAAGGAGACCATCTCGCGACGGTCCCGGATCAGCGGTGCACCGCTCCGCAAGACCTTCGCGCTGCACCGCATCCCGGACACGCAAGCGGCATGATGCCGCATTGGTCGTCATGCGCGGGCTTGACCCGCGCATCCATCCTCCGGGGATTGATGCCGCCTACGTGCTCCCCGTCATTCCGAACAGACGCGCGGCATTGCCGCCCAGGATCGCGGCTTTCTCCTTGTTGCTGAGCGTCGTCGTGGCGAAGACGTGGTCCACCGGATGCTCCTCCCACGGAATCGGATGATCGGTGCCCAGCATGACCTGGCTTGCGCCGACCTGCGCCACGAGGTGGCGGAGCGCCTCCGGGGTGAATACCAGCGCGTCGAAATAGAGCTGGTTGAGATACTCGGTCGGCTTCTTCTTGAGCTTGATGTCGGGGTTGCAGTTTTGCGGCGAGACGAAGCAGGCGTGATCCGATCGCGGTGCGTAGGAAGGCAAATATCCTCCTCCGTGCGCCGCGACGATCTTCAAGCCCGGAAATTTGTCGAGCGTGCCTTCGAAGATGAGATGCTGCAGGGCGATGGTGGTGTCGAGCGGATTGCCGATGGTGTTCGAAAGCCAGCCGTTTCCCTTGAAGCGGGCCGCGAGCGGCGGGGTGCTCTGGGGATGAATGAACAGCACCGCGCCGAGCTCCTCCGCCTTGGCCCAGACCGGATGATACTTGGGATTGGAGAAGTCATCGCCCAGCACGCTGCCGCCGATCGCGGCGCCCTTCAGCCCCTGCTTCTTGATCGCGGTCTCGAGCTGCTGCACCGCGAGGTCGGGATATTGCAGGCTGAGAGAGGCAAAGGCCGCAAAGCGATCCGGTCGTGCGGCGCAAAGCTCCGCGAGCTTCTCGTTGTTGAGCTCGACGATCTTGGCCGCGGTATCGCGGTCCTTGCCGTACCAGAACGGGTTGATCGACAGCACCTCCATGTCGATCGCCATGGCGTCCATGCCCTTGAGGCGAGTCTCGATGGCGATGAAATGCTCCTGCGCGCCCTTGGTCGGCGGGATCACGTTGCGAGCCTGGTCGCCCATCAGCGCGATCGACTCGTGGAACAGGCAGTGCGCGTGCACGTCGATGGTCCTGACGCGCTTGCCGTTGACCTTGACCGGCAGTCGGCGGCCCCCGTTCTGCGCGTTTGCGAAGTCCAGCATCCCGCAGCTGCAGAACACGATGCCCGCCGCCGCTGCACGCTTGAGAAAGGCTCGTCGTGTGGTCATGCCGGTTACTCCCGCCCAGGCTTGTGTTGATCGTTGGATGATCCGCGGCCTGACGCCGCCATGTTCCGGTTCATTGCGGCGGGCCCTTCAACCTCTCGACACCGACCGCTTCGACGAATTGCGTCCAGCGCGCGATGTCGTCTTCGATGAATGCCCGAAAGCCGTCGGGATCGAGCGGCGGCGCCGGCTCCATGCCGGCTGCGATCAGCCGCTTCTGCGTTTCCGGACGTTGTACCGCGCGCAAGACCTCGGCGTTCAGCTTCTCGACAATGTCCTTGCGGGTACCGGCGGTCGCAAGCAGGCCGCCCCAGCCCGGCATGTTGAATGTCGGATAGCCGGACTCGATCATCGTCGGCAGCGCCGGCAACAGGACGGAGCGCTGCGAGGTGCTGACGGCAAGACCGCGCAACGCGCCCGATTCGATCTGCGATTTGGCGCTGGTCGAAACGCCGAAAAACATCTGGGTGACGTTGGCGACGGTTGCCACCATGGCCGAATTCACATCGCGGTAGGGCACGTGAAGGATATTGGTGCCCGCAACCTTGTTGAGATATTCGCAGGCGAGATGCGGGACGGTGCCGATGCCGGCCGAGGCGCAATTCAGCTTGCCGGGATTCTGCCTGGCATGGGCGACGAGCTCCGCCACGGATGTCGCCGGTACGCTGGAATGCGTGACCAGCGCATAGGAGATCAGCCCGATATTGGCGACCGGCACGAACTCCCGCAGGTCGTAGCTGGCGACCTTCATCGCGGTGTTGAGCGTGTAGGTCGGCGTGGCAAACAGGAGCGTGTGGCCGTCCGGAGCGGCGGAGGACACGGCGGAAACCGCAAGCTTGCCGCCCGCGCCGGGCCGCGGCTCGACCACCACCGGCTGGCCCCACGCCTGTTGCAGATGCTCCGCGATGATGCGGGAGAAGACATCCGGGCTTGGCCCGACGATGATCTTGATCGGATGGTTGGGGAAACTCTGCGCGTGCGCCGCGTTTCGCCCGGCGGGGGCAAGTCCCGCTGCAAGCGCAACGACCAAAGCGACGAGACCTCTGGCTCGCACCGGCTCACCTCCCTGCGTCCGGGGTCTTCGTGCCCCATGTCCGGCCATCATGATGGATGATGGGGTGAGATGACAACGTGGTTCGAGCTGATCTAGCTTCGCGCAGGGCTTGAACGCGAGGAAACCGATGGCGGACGAGATGAGGCCGATCCGGCGTGTCGTGACCGGAAATGACGATCAGGGACGCTCGTGCGTGCTGTTCGACAGCGCAGCCCCCAATGTAAACCCCGGCGCGATCAGCCGGGGAACCTGCATGACCGATATCTGGGTCTACAAGACCGCACCCGCGGTCATCTCGGGCACGCGCGACGACGGCAACCTGCCGTTTCATTTCGAGCCGCCGCACGAAGGCGGCCATCTGCGGATCGTCCAGTCGACCGGCAAGCCCGCGGATTACGACCAATCCCAGGACCCCGCTTACAAGCCTCTTGGTCCGACGCGGCTGCGCCCGGACGGCGTCTGGGATCGCGGCGGACAGAATCTATTCAGCTCGCCGGTGCACAAATCGGCCACGGTCGATTACGGCATCCTGCTCGACGGTGAGCGGACGCTGCTGCTGGACCGCGGCAACGTCGTGTTGAAGCCGGCCGACGCGGTCGTGCAACTCGGCAATTGGCACGGCTGGGCCAATGTCAATGGCGGCAGCCTCATGGCGTTCGTCATGATGGGCGCGACGTTCGACGTCGAACCGAAGGTCTAGGAGCATTTTCCGGAAAAAGTGGACTTCCGGTTTTCCGCAGAAAAAATGCGACCACGCGAGGAGCGGCCATGATCCAGGACCTGAAGCCGTTGCGCCGGATCGTCACCATCGACGATCAGGAAGGAAAATCGGTCGCGATTGCGGACGGCCCGCCGCCGGATGTGCGCATCGACCCGGCACGGCCAGGGTTCTCGTCGGCCCGCATCTGGGTTGCGGACTCCTCGCCGGTGCGGATCGGCCAATATCACGACACCACCCTTGCCGCGCACACGATCGAGCCGCCGCCGCGCGGCTCGGTTTGCCGGATCGTGACGTTCCCGCCCGATGAGACCTTCCGCGGCAAGATCGGCGCGAAGGAAGTCGAGGCTTTCTTTCGCGCGATGGGCTCGCCTGGGGCATCGACCTATTCGCCGCAGGCGCCGCATCCCTACATGCAGAAGACGCGCACGCTGGATTTCTGTCTCGTGCTCGAGGGCGAGATCACCCTGGTGCTCGACACCACCGAGGTTCATCTCAAGGCCGGCGATACGGTGGTGCAGCGCGGTACCAATCACGCCTGGAGCAATCGATCGGACCGCCCGTGCCGGATCGCCTTTTCCTTGCACGACGGGGCGCCATGACCGCTGCCATCGAACCCTTATCGAGGCCGCAACGGGACAGCGTCATGTCATCGCAAGTGAATCGTCAGGTTCGGCTCAAATCCCGGCCGGCCGGCATTCCTCAAGCCGACCATTCTTGCGATCGTTAAAACGGTGCGCAGGCTCAGTTTCCCACAGTGCCCTGCGCGTTCAGATAGAGCGCATAGAGCGAATGGCTCGCCGCCATGAACAGCCGGTTCCGCTTGCGGCCACCGAAGCATAGATTGGCGCAGCGCTCCGGCAGCGCGATGAAGCCGATCGGCTTGCCCTCGGGATTGAACACCTTGACACCATCTAGCTCGGCGCGGCCCATGCCCCAGCCGCACCACAGATTGCCGTCCATGTCGACGCGGAAGCCGTCCGGCGTGCCGTCGGCCTCGGCGGTGATCAGGATGCGCTTGTTGACGAGGCGCGTGCCGTTGTCGGCTACGTCGTAGGCATAGATGTAGCGCGGGTTCGGGCCGCTGTCCTGGATGTAGCATCTGGTCTCGTCGGGCGAGAACTCCACGCCGTTCGGCCTGGTCAGCGTGCCTTCAACGACGGTGGCCTGGCCGGTCCTGGGATCGAGGCGATAGATGTTGGAGGGCAGCTCGACCGGCGAGACGTTGCCCTGGTAGTTGCTGAGGATGCCGAACGGCGGATCGGAAAACCAGATCGAGTCATCGGACTTGACGCAGATGTCGTTCGGCGAGTTGAGCCGCTTGCCCTCGAACCTGTCCATCAGCACCGTGATCGTGCCGTCGTATTCGGTGCGCGTGACCCGCCGCGTCTCGTGCTCGCAGGTGACGAGGCGGCCCTGGCGATCGCGGCGATTGCCGTTGGCGTGATTGGACGGCTCGCGATAGACGCTGACCG
>DASSJW010000675.1:0-3160 GCA_035690995.1 Xanthobacteraceae bacterium | reverse complement strand
AAAATCCTGCCGCAGGTCGCGCCAAGCTGGTATTTTGGTGAATAAGAAGGGCTAGAGTTCGTTTTCAATCTAAAAACGGCGAAAGAACTGGGCCTGGTAATCCCTCGCGAATTCCTATTGTTGGCCGACGAGGTAATCGAGTAAACGGCGCCATGTCCGCTCATGGCAAAAATGCGATCTCTCACGGCGCCCGCTTGACCGCCGCTCTTGGAGCATGACCGGACATGACCCGCGCATTCCGGATCAATCAGTACACGGTCTAACTCTGGCGGGCGGCCTCGACGCGTTGCCAGCTCCATCCGTAGACCAGCGCCAATGATCGTGCGGTGTCCGCAGGGCGCCGCAAGAATGATGCAAATACGCCAGGCAGGTGCCCAATATGCTAGGCAGAGGTAATGAGAGCTCCAAAATCTCCCTGCTTGCGATCTGCCGTTTTATGTCGGACATCATGGTTCGCGCCGAGCCGCCCGAATGTGCGCGGGGGCATGAAAGGGACAATTCCATGAAAAAGCAGTCAGCCTTGCTGGCCGCCCTGGCTCTTCTGATCACCACGGGTGTCGCGTCGGCACAAAATCAAACGCCGCGAAAAAATCAGAAGTCCTCGGATGCTCCTAAGAGCTCTGGATCAGTCGCTCGCAACGGTGTTGGGCTGGCGACGACTTTTCCAACCTGGTCGGCGGGAACCGGCGGAGCAAAAGCTCTGCTCGAAGACCACCTTCATGGCGGAGATACGCCGAGAAGCGCCCGTTAAACGCTACCCCCCGCCTGGGACCACGACGCTAGTGGAGTGGATTTGACATTCGCTCCCCACCTCGCCGCAAGTCCGCGAAGCGAATGTCAAATCCAAAACTCCACTAGCACCTTATATTTGCTAGCGGTCCTTTGATTCTAACATTCGCAAGATGAGCCCGCCGAAACGGATGCGAATGTTAGAATCGGACTACTAGCCCTTTGAATTCCGGGGCGGCCTGCGGTTCCGAAGACACCAGTCAAAGGACCGTTCCTGAACGGCGTACTGGTGAACCCGCGCGGAGGCGTCCTGCCCGGACGCGTGTTCGTCATCGCGAGCGAATGGGATTGCGGCTGAGACAGCGGGCGGCTGAGAATCGAATCATCGCGCATCAGGAGTTCTCCGGCGGCCCGTTCGACCCGGTGTCGCGGGACGCCTGCACCTGCGATGGCGGTTCGTCCTGATCTCCCAGGCGGGAGGGGCGAACGACGGTCACGGTGCAGGGAGCCTCGGCCACGACTCTGCCGGACACGCCGCCGAGCAGCCTGCCCAGCAACGAGCGTTGTGGCGCGCCGATCAAGATGTGATCGGCGCGGTTGGCCTGCGCGAATTCGAGAATGGCCGAAGCCGGGTCGATCGCCTCGAGCACGTGCACGGTGAGACGGTGATCCCCGAGCTTCAGCGGCTCGGCCCAGTGCCGGAGCGCCACCAGACGGTCGATGTGCTTGTTGTGGCCATGCGCGTCGAGCGTGGTATCGAGCGTGATCCGGCCTTGTTTCAGCACGTTGACGCAGGCGAGCCGCGCCGACGGAAGGGTCGCGAGAATACGCCCGGCGGCGACACGCAGCGCGTCGTTGACCGGCGCGGGGCCGTCCGCCAGGTCGACGGCGACGGCGACGATCGGGGCCGCGGCAAGCTTGGCGGCCAGCGCCGGCTCGGCCCGCGTCCAGGTCAAATCCCGGTTGAATCGCCGGCGCAGGACGGTGGTCCACGGATCCCGCTTCAAGCGCTGCGACCTCGCGGTCAGCTTGACCTCACTCGGATGGCTCAACGCGAAGGCCAGTTGCGCCGCCGTGGGGTAGCGCCAGGCAGGCTCGATCTCGATACAACGCAGCACGATTTCCTGCAGCCAGGGCGGATAGTCCGGCATCAATCGCCGCGGCGGGGGCGGGTCGCGCCAAAGCCGCCGGCGCATTCCCCGCAACGTCTCGCTTTCCCCGAACGGCCGCACGCCGGTGGAGAAGAAGTACAGCAAGACGCCCAGCGCAAACAGGTCGCTTCTGGGATCGTTCCGGACGCCGAGGAGCTGCTCCGGCGCCATGTAGGGCGCGGTGCCGAAGGGCAGACGAAACTCCGCCTGCATCAGGTCCGGCAGCTGATCGTGATGCGACAGGCCGAAGTCGAGCAGCACCGCTTCGCCCGCCGGCCGGAACATGACATTGCTCGGCTTGACGTCGAGATGGATGACATGCTGCCGATGCAGGTCGTCCAGGGCCGTCGCCACCTTCACGCCGATCTCGGCCACATCCGCATAGGGCAACGGAATATCCGGCACCCGCGCGAGCAGCGTCGGGCCATCGATACGTTCCATGACGATGTAGGGCTGCACCGCGAAGTCGCCGACGGCGACGAATTTCGGAACATGAACCCCGGACAGCCGCGGCAGGATCATCTGCTCCATTTCGAAGCTGACAATGGCGGCCGGGTCCTCCCCTTCCCCGATCTTCGGCACCTTCATCAGCATGGGCATCGTCGCGCCCGGGCGCGAGACGCTCCAGAGCGTGGCCATGCCGCCATTGTGGACAAGGTCGCCGATCCGAAAGCCGTCGACGATCGAACCTGTCTGCAGCGTCGGCTTGACCACGGTTCACTTCCCCAGGAGGAGCCGCTCGGCGAGTCGCGTCGGGAGGCCCTTTTTGCGGATTTGCGCCGCCGCCTGTTCGACGTCGTAAGGGGCGCGACAATAGGTGATCTCGCGCCTTTCCGTATCCAGCATGACGTAGGAGGCCGCCGGGTTGCCGTCGCGCGGTTGCCCCACCGAGCCGAGGACCGCGAGCCAGCGACGGCCGGGCAGCAGTTGCACCGGGACGTCGGCCCTCGGCGTGAACGCCGTCATCTTGGCCGTCGCCGACATGCAATAGAGCGCCGGCCGGTGAATGTGACCGCAAAAGGTGACGAACGCGGATGTCGCGTTGATGCTGCGGGCAGCCTCCGCGGCGGAGGTCACATAGATCCAGCTCTTGGGTCTGCTCGCCTCCGCATGGACGAACAAGCGATCTTCGTCCTCTAGCCTGAGCGGCAAGTCCGCGAGAAAGCGCCGCTGCGACGGCCCTAGCTCCCCGCGCGTCCACTCGATGACGACCTGGGCCTCCACATTGAGGTGCTCGCGGGTGCTCCCGATCGCATTGTCGTGATTGCCGAGGACGGCCA
>DASSJW010000674.1:0-4439 GCA_035690995.1 Xanthobacteraceae bacterium | reverse complement strand
ACGGTCCTCCGGTGGGGTTCTTATCGAGCTTTCTTCTATTCCAATGAAGGTGACGAGCCTGCTCACATTCACGTTCGTGCCGGCAACAAGGAAGCCAAGTTTTGGCTCCATGATCTCGCCGTGGCAATGAATGTGGGGCTTCCCGCGCATGAACTCGGCGATATCATCCGCCAACTGCGATCAAATCGCGAACAGCTGCTAGCGGCCTGGAATGACTACTTTGGAAATTGATGTAGGCGACCTGCACGCTCGTGCCGTCGAGTTCACCGCAACTGAGCTCGTGGTGACGCTTGTGGATGGACGCAAAATCGCAACGCCACTCGATTGGTATCCGCGACTGAAGCGGGCCTCGGCAAACGAGCGCGCGAATTTCGAGATCATGCCGATGGGTATCCACTGGCCCGACCTTGATGAGGATCTCGGTATCGCCGGGATGCTGAAGGGGCGGCGGACGTAGGACGCTTCCCCGCCTTGGCGTGTTCTCCCGCTCACTACATACGCTGCCAAGCGAGCACACGACAGGTGCGCCGGGAGAGGGGTGAATCCCTCGCCAAATAGTGCTAATCCGGTCGCGACCGATATCTCATCCCCGGCAATCACAAAAAGTACGAGGACCCCATGTACAGCGATCTCGCGCTCTATATCGACGGCAAATGGACGAATGGCGCCGGCCGCAAGGGCGAGGACGTGATCAATCCGGCGACCGAGAAGCCGCTCGCCCACCTGCCGCATGCGAGCAAGGCCGATCTCGACGAGGCGCTGGAAGCCGCGAAGAAAGGCTTCACGCTGTGGCGGGCGACCTCGGCCTACGACCGCGCCAAGATCATGCGCAAGGCTGCCGACCTCATGCGCGAGCGCCACGATGCGATCGCGAAGATCATGGTGCAGGAGCAGGGCAAGGTCTACGCCGAGGCCCGCGTCGAGGTGTTGACGTCGGCCGACATCATCGACTGGTACGCGGAAGAGGGCCGCCGCAGCTACGGCCGCATCGTGCCGGGCCGCGTCAAGGGCACGCGCCAGCTGGTGGTCTCCGAGCCGGTCGGCGTCGTCGCCGCTTTCACCCCGTGGAACTTCCCGGTGCTGACGCCTGCGCGCAAGGTCGGCGGCGCGCTCGCGGCGGGCTGCTCGCTCATCCTCAAGGCGTCGGAGGAGACGCCGGGCGCCTGCGTGGAGATGGTGCGCTGCTTTGCCGACGCCGGCGTTCCCGCGGGCGTGCTCAACCTCGTGTTCGGTGTGCCGGCGGAGGTGTCCGAGCATCTTCTGGCCAAGGACGCGGTGCGCAAGATCTCGTTCACCGGCTCGATCCCGGTCGGCAAACACCTCGCCGCGCTGGCGGCCAAAGGCATGAAGCGCACCACCATGGAACTCGGCGGCCATTCGCCGGTCGTGGTGTTCGCCGATGCCGATCCGGAGAAGGCCGCCGATACCATCGCCGCCTTCAAGTACCGCAACGCCGGTCAGGTCTGCATCTCGCCGACGCGGTTCTACGTGCAGGAGGACTCCTACAAGAAGTTCCTCGCGCGTTTCACCGAATACGCCAAGGGCATCAAGCTTGGCGATGGTCTGGAAAAGGGCGTCACCATGGGACCGATGGCCAATGCGCGCCGCATCGAGGCCATGGAAAGCTTCGTGGCGGATGCGAAGCAGCGCGGCGGCACGGTGGTGACCGGCGGCAAGCGGCACAGCAACCAGGGCTACTTCTACGAACCGACGATCGTCACCGAGGTGCCCGACGACTCCAAGGTGATGACGCAGGAACCGTTCGGGCCGATCGCGCCCATCGTCACCTTCAAGACCTTCGACGAGGTGGTGGAGCGCGCCAATGCGCTGGAATACGGCCTTGCGGCCTATGCGTTCACGAGCTCCAACGCCACCGCCGCCGCCATCGGCGACGCGATGCAATCGGGCATGGTCGGCGTCAACTCGGTTGCGGTGTCGACGCCGGAGACGCCGTTCGGTGGCGTCAAGGAGTCCGGTCACGGCAGCGAGGGCGGCATCGAAGGGCTCAGCGCCTACCTCAACACCAAGTTCATCTCGCAGGGTTAGGTGGACCGAGGCGCGCGGTTATTGCCGCTCCGCCTTCTGGCACGCCAGCCAGAGTTTTTCCGGCGTCGCCGGCATGTCGAGATGCGCGCCGGCGCCGCCGGGGATGGCATCGGCGATGGCGTTCATCACCGCGGCGATCGCCGCCGTGGTTCCGGCCTCGCCCGCGCCCTTCACGCCGAGCGGGTTGGTCGTCGCCGGCACCGCGTGGATCGCGTCCTTGAACGACGGCATGTCGTCCGCGCGCGGCATCGCGTAATCCATGAACGAGCCGGTCACCAGCTGTCCGCCGGAGCTGTCGAACACCGCGTTCTCCATCATGGCCTGGCCGAGACCCTGGGCGATGGAGCCGTGAGTCTGGCCCTCGACGATCATGGTGTTGAGCGGGCGCCCGCAATCGTCGACCGCGGCATAGGCCACGAGCGCCAGCTCGCCGGTCTTCGGATCGATCTCCACCTCGGCGATGTGGCAGCCGTTGGGAAATGTCAGCGGCGTCTCGGCGTTGGTCTTGGTATCGAGATCTTCGGGAATTTCGCCGCGCTTCTTCATCTCCTTGGCGCGGGCGGCGAGATCGAACAAGGTGATGCTGCGATCGGTCCCCACCACGCCGAACCGTCCGTCGCGGTATTCGATGTCGGCTTCCGCCGTCTCCAGCACGTTCGCGGCGATCGCCTTGCCCTTGGTCAGCAGCGCCTCGACGGTCTTGATCAGCGCATGGCTCACGGTCATCGCCGAGCGTGAGCCGACCGACGCATAGCCCGCGATCTCCATCGCCGAGTCGCCGTGCCGGTGCTCGACCTGCTCCGGCTTGATGCCCAGCCGTTCCGCCAGCATGGGATTGAACACGGTCGCATGACCCTGGCCGGTCGATTGCACATTGAGCCCGAGCACCAGCGTCTCCCCGCCGGGAAAACTCAGCGCGGTGCCTTCGAGCGGAAAGCCGCCGGCATGCTCGAGCATGCAGGAAATGCCGAGACCGCGATACTTTCCGCGCTTCGCCGCCTCGCGCCGGCGCTGCTTGAAACCGTCGTGGTCGGCGAGCGCAAGCGCCTTGTCGAGCACGGTCTCGAACTCGCCGCTGTCGATGGTGGTGCCGACGGCGGTCTTGTAGGGCATCGCTGACGACTTGATCAGGTTGCGCCGGCGCAGCTTGACCGGATCGATGCCGGTGACCCGCGCGGCCTCGTCGATCACGCGTTCAAGGATGAAGTTGGCCTCCGGACGCCCGGCGCCGCGGTAGGGCGCGGTGGTGGTGGTGTTGGTGAACACGCAGCGCACGGCGATGTCGATGCGCGGAATGTCGTACATGCCGGGCAGGCAGCGGGCGAGATTCACGGTCTGAATGTTGGCGCCCACCGCACCGATATAGGCGCCCATGCTGCCGAGGTGGCGGATGCGCAGCGCCAGGAACTTGCCCCGTTCGTCGAGCGCAAGCTCGACATCGCTGTAGGCATCGCGGGCGTGATTGTCGCTGAGGAACGCCTCGGCGCGGTTCGACATCCAATGCACCGGCCGGCCGATCTTGCGCGCAGCGACCAGGATCGCGAGGTATTCCGGATAGGGTCCGGTCTTCAACCCGAAGGCGCCGCCGACATCCTCGGTGACCACCCGCAGGCGCTGGTTGGGGACGCCCAGTATGGGGGCAAGCCCGTCGCGCAACGCGCGCGCGCTCTGCGAGCAGCAGCGAAGGAAATAGCTCTCGTTCGCCGGGTCATAGCTCGCGGTCGCGCCGCGCGGCTCCATCGACTGCACCAGGATCCGCTGCTGCACCAGCGCGACCCGCGCCACGTGCTTGGCTGCCGCGATGATGCCATCAACCTCTTTTGCATTGGCTTCCGGATCGGGGGCGAGCCCCGGCCAATCCACCGCGATATTGCCCGGCGCTTCCGGCCAGACCTGCGGCGCGCCCTCGCGCACGGCCTCGCGCAGGTCGACCACCGGCGTGCGCTCCTCGTAATCGACGGTGACGACCTCGGCGGCGTCCTGCGCGGCCGTCAGCGTCTCGGCGACCACGACCGCGACCGCCTCCCCCACGTGCCGCACGGTCTTGCCGGCGAGCGCAGGGCGATGCGGAACGATGAGCTTCTGGCCCCCGCGGCCGACGAGCGGCGGGTGCTGGGAGACATTGCCGATTCCGTCCATGTCGGCGGCGGTCAGCACCGCCAGCACGCCGGGAACCGCCTTGGCTGCGTCGGTATCGATCGAACGGATATCGGCAAAGGCGTGCGGGGAGCGCACGAAATAGGCATAGGTCTGGCCGGTCAGCGGGGCGTCGGCGGCGTAACGTCCGAGTCCGCGCACCAGCGGATCATCCTCCAGGCGTGGCTGGTGCTGCGCGCGGCTATCAGCGGTCTTTGCATCCATATCGGCTTCCAAAATGTCGGGAGGGGTCTGTG
>DASSJW010000673.1:0-4737 GCA_035690995.1 Xanthobacteraceae bacterium | reverse complement strand
GGGGGTAAATCGTCGCGGGCTCTGCGGTGTCGGATATGAACCGCGTGCAGGCCAGCCAGTTCGTGCCGTCGATGTTCATTGAACATGAGCCGCAGACGCCCTCACGGCACGACCGGCGGAAGGTGAGCGTGGGATCGATATCGTTCTTGATGGCGATCAGCGCATCCAGGACCATCGGCCCGCAGGTGTCGAGATCGACCTCGTACGTTTCAATCCGCGGGTTCTGCCCGGAATCCGGATCGTAGCGATAAATCTCGAACTTCTTTACGCGCGTTGCGTCTGACGGGGCGTGCCAGGTCTTTCCACGTTCGATGCGGGAGTCGGCCGATACATTGAAATTCCTCGGCACCGGAAACCGGCGCAGTACGGTGACGCCGGGAAGTTCATCTGATGACCGAATGAACATTTTTCCTCCCGCTCACCCTAACCGCGTGCAATCGATCAGAAACTTCGGAAGCCGAGCTGCCTTTAGGATTTGGGATGCTTCGCGATCATATCCGGTTGGGATGGCATGGTGCCATCGCCTACCGCACCGCCTTCGTTCACCCATCGGTCGATCTGACGCCAAAGGTTGTCGATGAGCAAAGGCGATTCGACCGCTTTGCGATCCGCATCAACCGTATCCGCAATTCCAAGCCCGCTTTCTCTGCGAGGCTGATACTTTTGCATGAGCGATTGGCTTGTCATGGCTCACCTTTGCACGATCATCGTCCCCCGAGCGCTACATCAATCGCCCGGTCGAGCCTGTTGTGCTCTCTACGATCGGGTTGAAGACCGTTGTGATCAGGATGGGCGATGTGTGGCCATGACACTGACGCTGGCTGGCGACTGGGGACAAACTGGAAGTTGTTGCTGCACCATCGAGCTTGACCTTCTTCCGCGTCAGCCACGCCTCTGAACTCGGAGTGGCTCATTGGCCGGACGCCCTGGCGGCGATAGGCGGCACGGGCGCCGCCGAGCGCCGTTTACTGTGAGCCGAAAGCCGAGCACGGTCTGAGCAAAATCGAACAGGCATCGCATACGCTCATACCGATCCGGCGCGGTTGACATCGTGGCTCCTCAGTCTCCTTGCCCGGGGTTCGGCGAAAAATACCGCTCGAACTTTCCGGATACGCCATCGAATTCCTTCGCATCCGCAGGAGGATCGCGCTTGATCGTGATATTCGGCCAGACCAGCGCGTAGTCAGCATTCAGCTTGAGCCAGCTCTCGAGCCCGGGTTTGGTATCCGGGAAGATTGCCTCAGCCGGGCATTCGGGCTCGCACACGCCGCAGTCGATGCACTCGTCGGGGTGAATGACGAGCATGTTCTCGCCCTCGTAGAAGCAATCGACCGGGCAGACTTCCACGCAATCCATATATTTGCACTTGATGCAGTTGTCGGTGACAATGAAGGTCAAGGTACGCTCCTCGGCCATGGTCGGTCCGGCCGGTAAAACAAGGCAAGCTTCAGGCTCTCGGCGATACGAAGTGCCTTGGCGCGAAGACTCTCAGCCAGGCTCTCATCAAACAGCTCGCCGCACGTGTCGCTGAAGAGCTCCAGCCAACGGTCGAATAGCCGCGGCTCCATGCCCTCAATGCGAAGATGCACGGCGACCGGGTTCCCCTTGTAGCGCCCGGACGTCAGCATCACTGACGACCAGAAGTCGCGCATCGTCGCAAGGTGCAGGCCCCAGTCGCCGGGGATAGCGCGATAGAAGATCGGAGCAAGCTCGGTATCGGCGCGGACCCGGGCATAGAACTCATCCACGAGGCGCCGAATTCCATCCTCGGAGATCTGATCGATCTTCATGATCGGCTCCGTCGTACCATCGGTGGGCCCGCGATGACGTTGATCGCTGTCAGCCCAGCGGAAGGTTTCCCCAGCGAAGAAGCAGATTTGACTCCCGAAACGCCTTGGCGCTTCGGCACTCTCGCGAACGTGGGGAAACATGCATTTCTGATACATCTTACCCACTGCGCTTGCTAAAGCAATATGTAAAATATATGATTTCTGCGCCGCACGGGAGAAGCGCTTGCGCCTGACCGTCTACACCGACTACTCACTGCGCCTGTTGATGTACCTGGCGCTCAAGGATGACGGGCTCGCGACGATTGCCGAGATCGCCGAAAGCTACGGTATCTCCAAGAACCACCTCATGAAGGTTGCTCATCAGCTCGGCGTCGCCGGGTACGTCGCGACCGTCCGCGGCAGAAGTGGCGGTTTGCGGCTCGCAAAGCCCGCCGAATCAATCGGGCTCGGCGAGGTCGTGCGGCATACTGAGCCGGACATGGCTCTCGTGCCGTGCTTCGACCCCGTCAATGCCGCTTGCGTGATCCAGCGGTGCTGCGTGTTGCAAAGCGCGCTGGACAAGGCGTGTCTTGCCTTCGTCGACGCGCTCGACGGTTATACTCTGAGCGATCTCGTCAGGCCGCGGGCGAGGCTGCGAGCCCTGCTCTCCGTTGCGCCAAGCCACGTGCCGGGGCCTGCGGGCATGCGATCGTCCAAACGCGGGAAAGCGGGCGGGCAACGCCAGCCGTCTTTGGCAAAGTCGTAGCCGACCCAGCCTAACGGACCGGCCGGGACGAACGGCCACGCCGTCAGCGCGAGGACTTCGTCGCCTCCGCGAGCTCTTGCTTCAGTGCACGCGTTTCCTCGAAGCGCTTTGTGACGTCGCGCATGATCGCTGCCAACCCGGTGAGCTCGCCGGCTCCATCGCGCAACGGCACGATCGTGAACTCGATGGAGACCCCGCCGCCGTCCTTTTTGATCCCGGGAACCGCAAGGACGTCGCCATGACCGTACCGGCTCTCGCCGCTCCTGATGACGTGGTGGTAGCCGTCCCAATGGCGCTTTCGCAGCCGCTCCGGGATGATGATGTCCAGGGATTGACCGATGGCGTCATTCCGCGCGTAGCCGAAGATGCGCTCCGCTCCCGGGTTCCGGAAACGGACAATGCCTTCCTTGTCCGCGGCGATGATCGCATCGGAACTGGTGGAAAGGACGGCTTTGGCGAGGATATCGTAAAGGCTCATGACCGGATCTCGCGGGAACGCGTCGCGACAAGGATGATGCTCGAGCATTGCAGCTCGATCACCGGCGAAGGAGCTTCAGCGCCGCGGTCTTGTGCAAGGCAATATGATCGGTCTTGTCGCTCTTGATCTCGTACTGTGGTTCCTCCTTGCTCGCGTGGTGGACGTATCCTTTGTAATTCACATTCTCCGTGTAGACCTTCACGATCCTGCCGCTGACGCGCCCCGCCTCGGAGTTCCAGGTCACGTGGTCGCCGACTTTGAATGTATTCGCCATCATTCATCTCCCGGGCGTCATGCTCGACGAGCAGAAATGACCCTTTGCTCCGCAACGCCGATCGTGTCGCCCTCAGGCTCTTCTGCACGGCTCTGCGACTACAGATAGGAGCGGAGAATCCGTGCGCAAATCGTCCGCAGAAGTCGGGGCCGCTCCGCAACGGGGGCGTCGGATCAGGCGGTATGGGTTTACGCCCGCAGTCCCGGCGAGGCCGCCGCCCGGCTTGCAGCCGACGCAACCGGCAATCCATGCCGCAATGGTTAAGGGCAGACCGGGTCTTCGGCGCCTCGACGCCGTTCTACCGATCTACGCAAAGACGCGCCTCGCCATCGGGTCGATTGAACCATTTCGACTGCTGATGCGACTAATGAATCGAGAGCAGCGGCCGGGGGTCGGCCGCGTTCGATGAGGGGGCAATCATGCATCTGTCACGTTCACTGGCGGCGGTTTCCGCCGCGCTCCTGCTTGCCGCGGCGATGCCGCAGCCGGCGCAGGCCCGCGAGATGGTCGGCTTTTCCGAGCCCTATGCGAGCGGCACGATCGTGGTGAAAACCAGCGAGCGGAAGCTCTATTACGTGCTCGGCAACGGCTCGGCGCTGCGCTACCCCGTCGGCGTCGGCCGGGCCGGCAAGCAATGGAGCGGCTCGGCCAGGATCGACGGCAAGCAGCTGAGCCCAGCCTGGGCGCCGCCGGCCGAAATCAGGCGCGACAAGCCTTCGCTGCCCAGCGTGATTCCGGGCGGCGCGCCGAGCAACCCCATGGGCGCGGCTGCCATGACGCTGAGCGGCGGCGAATACGCCATCCATGGCACCAATCAGCCGAGCTCGATCGGCGGCTTCGTGTCCTATGGCTGCATTCGCATGCACAACGCGGACGTGCTCGATCTCTACAACCGCGTCAGCTGGGGCGCCCCTGTGGTCGTGCTGCGCTGAAGCCGGATCGCTGACGCGCTGAGCTGCCGGCGCCGGTCGCGGGTGATGCCCCCGATCGGCGTCGAAAACCGTCGCTGACTCATCCGTGTACTCATCATTCGGCTTGATCGGTCCGGCCGACGTCCGCTGATCCCCGGCCGCGGCGCAAAAGCAGACAGCCAAACCGGCGCTCGGTGCCAAGAGCGCTCGCGCAAACAAGAGCGGGCGCGCACGAAGCGACAGGTTTATCGATTTCGTCGGCCGTCGGAGAAGCGATATGGCGACGAAGCGATATGGCGACCGCTCGTTTTGCCGCGGCGCTTAGGTGATAGGCTTCGCCCATCGCCCCGTCTCCCGCGGATGTCCGAACAATGAGATCTGCCGGCGTCTGCCTCGCACTTTTGGTGATGATCGCGCCTTGCCCGTGCCTGGGACAGGCCGCGGAGCAGAAGCCATCGGCAATCGAGTCCGCCGATCGGCTCTTCCAGATGGGGGAGTTTGCCCAGGCTGGCGGGCAATATGCCCGCATCGCCGCTGAC
>DASSJW010000672.1:0-4424 GCA_035690995.1 Xanthobacteraceae bacterium | reverse complement strand
TTGAGCGCGTTCACCAGCGCCGAACCGACCACCACTCCATCGGCGCCGGATGCGATGCCCGCCGCCTGCTCCGCGGTCCGGACGCCAAATCCGACCGCCACCGGCAGCTTGGTGTGGCGCTTGATACGCGCCACCGCCGCCACCACTTTTCCGGGATCCGGGGCTGCCGCGCCGGTGATGCCGGTAATCGAGACATAGTAGACAAAACCCGACGTGTTCGCGAGCACCGCCGGCAAGCGCTTGTCGTCGGTCGTTGGCGTCGCCAGCCGGATGAAGTTGAGTCCGGCCTTGAGCGCCGGCAGGCAAAGCTCCTCGTCTTCTTCCGGCGGGAGGTCCACGATAATGAGGCCGTCGACGCCCGCGGAGGTCGCATCGCGCAGAAACCGATCGACGCCGTAGACATAGATCGGATTGTAGTAGCCCATCAACACGAGCGGCGTCGCATCGTCGCCGGTGCGGAAGGCGCGCACCATGTCGAGTGTCTTCTTCAAGGTCTGCCCGGCCTTGAGCGCGCGCTGGGACGACATCTGTATTGCCGGGCCATCAGCCATGGGATCGGTGAACGGCATGCCGAGCTCGATCACGTCCGCACCGGCCGCCGGCAGTGCGCGCACCAGAGCAAGGGACGTTTCAGGGTCGGGGTCGCCGGCGGTGAGAAACGTCACCAGCGCGGCCCGGCCGGCCGCCTTCAGATCCGCAAAGCGGCGATCGATGCGCGTGGCCATGGGTGACGATCTATCTCGTTCGATGCGTTCATTCGTGCGACCCTTTGCGTCTTCGCTCCCGCATCGCCGCAAGACGAACATTGATGGTGCCGAGCATCAAAATCACGATGGTTCCGATGAACTGCACCCATTCCTTTTTCTCGATGACCGGTCCTGGTGCGAACAGGCGAACCCGAAGGAAATACGCGATATAGGCGATGGATACGATGACCAAGGCCCAACCGACGATCTTCTGCCTGCTGATCACCACAGCTTGCTCCCGCGCGCGTCAAGCCGTTCATCCGCGGTGCCGCTCGAGATAGTCCGCCACGCTCGCGAGGTCCTTGTCACCGCGTCCGGACATGTTGAGCACCATCAGGTGATCCCTCGGCTTTTGCGGAGCGAGGTCCATTGCCCTTGCCAGCGCGTGCGCGGGCTCGAGCGCGGGAATGATGCCCTCGAGTCGGGAGCACAGCTGGAATGCCGCCAGCGCCTCTTCGTCGGTGGCCGAAAGATATTTCACCCGGCCGATGTCGTTGAGCCAGGCATGTTCAGGACCGATGCCGGGGTAGTCGAGACCGGCGGAGATCGAGTGCGCCTCATTGATCTGGCCGTCCGCGTCCATCAGCAGATAGGTCCGGTTGCCGTGCAGCACTCCGGGCCGGCCACCGGCGATCGACGCCGCATGCAGACCGCTTGCAAGCCCATGGCCCGCCGCCTCCACGCCATAGATCTCGATTTGCGTGTCGTCGAGGAACGGGTGGAACAGGCCCATCGCGTTCGACCCGCCGCCGATGCAGGCAATGAGCGAATCGGGCAACCGTCCCTCCGCCGCGAGCATCTGCTCGCGCGTTTCGTTTCCGATCACCGATTGAAAATCGCGCACCATCATCGGATAGGGGTGCGGCCCGGCAACCGTGCCGATGCAGTAGAAGGTATTCGCGACATTCGTGACCCAGTCCCGCAGCGCCTCGTTCATCGCATCCTTGAGCGTCTTCGACCCCGACTCGACCGGGCGCACCTCGGCGCCCAAGGCGCGCATGCGCAGCACATTGGGCTTCTGCCGCTCGACATCGACGACGCCCATATAGACGATGCATTCCAGGCCGAATTTGGCGCACATGGTCGCGGTCGCAACGCCATGCATGCCGGCCCCGGTTTCGGCAATCACGCGCGGCTTGCCCATGCGCCGGGCGAGCAGGATCTGCCCCAGCACGTTGTTCACCTTGTGCGCGCCGGTGTGGTTGAGGTCCTCGCGCTTGAAATAGATCTTGGCGCCGCGCAGATGCTCGCTCAGCCGTTCGGCGAAGTAGAGCGGCGATGGCCGCCCGACATAGTCCTTGAGGTAACCGTCCATCTCCTTGCGAAAGAGCGGATCCTGCTTTGCCGCCGCATAGGCACGCTCCAGCTCCAGAATCAGCGGCATCAGCGTCTCGGCCACGAAGCGGCCGCCATAGAGGCCGAAATGTCCGCGCTCGTCGGGTCCGGTGCGGAATGAATTGGGCTGCTGGACGGTCATGCGCCGCTCATCATCTTGCTGCGCGCCGCGAGCGTACGCGCGGCATCACGCGCCGCGGCGATGAACGCGCGGATCTTGTCCGGGTCCTTCTCGCCGGGCGCGCGCTCGACGCCGGAAGAAACATCGACAGCCGGCGCCGCCGTGATGCGCAGCGCCTCGGCGACGTTGCCGGCATGGAGACCGCCCGAGAGCATGAACGGCACGCTCGTCGCAACGTCGTCGAGCAGTCGCCAATCGAAGCTCTTGCCGAGGCCACCGGGCCGTGTGGCTTCGCCCCCAGCCCGCGCGTCGAAGATCAAATGATCCACCACCTTGTCGTACAGCCGGATCGGGGAGAGGTCCGCCCGCTCCGCGATCGGCAGCGCCTTCATGACCGGAAGCCCGAAGCGCTTGCGCACCATGACCGCGCGATCCGGCGTCTCGTTGCCGTGAAGCTGCAGCAGGTCGGGCTTGAGCGCTTCGATGGCGGCGGCAAGCTCCTCGTCGCTGGCATCGACGGACAGCGCAACCTTTTGCGCCCTTCCCCGCACCTGCTCGCCCAGCGCGCGCGCCACCTCGAGGCCGATATGACGCGGCGAGGCCGGAAAAAAAACGAAGCCGACCAGATCCGCACCCGCCGCGAGCGCGACGTCGAGCGCCTCGGGCGTCTTCAGGCCGCAGATTTTGATCCGGACGGACATCCCGCAGGCTCCTACACGCCGCGGTTCTACATCGCTGCCGGCGGTTTGTCTTGGCCTCTCCAGACGTTCGCAACCGCGCCAATTCACGCCGCGGGAGGCGGAATGGTGAGCCGCGGCGCGTAATCCGACGACACGGTGCGTGCGGTAAGCGGTCTGGGCCCCATGGCAACCTCGGGCGGCCCCATGCGCCGGAGGCGCTCGACCTCCGCGCGCAGTTCGCGCGCCTGGGCGTCGGCCAGCCGGGCGGCACGGCGCCACTTGCCTTGCCTGACCCAGGCGGCAATACCGCCCACCACGACGCCGGCGATGACCAGGATCAGCATCAGCGCATAGAGCGGCAGCGCGCGCGCGAAGGCAGGATTGATCTGATCGAAGGGGTCAAAGGAGACGAGAACGGGCTGGCGGTTCGCCACCGCCAACGCGACGAAGACGATGGCAAGCGGCACCAGGATGAGCGCCGTGACGAGCTTGCGGATCATGGCATCACACGCTCGGGCGGTTGAGCCGCTCGCGCATCTCCTTGCCGGTCTTGAAGAACGGCACGGACTTCTTCTCCACCGATACGTGCGCTCCAGTGCGGGGATTGCGGCCGGTCCGCGCCGGGCGGTTCTTGACCGAAAAAGCGCCGAAGCCGCGCAATTCGACGCGGTCGCCGCGCGCCATCGCCGCGACGATCTCGCCGAGAATGGCATTGACGATGTTTTCGACGTCGCGCTGGTACAGATGCGGGTTCTGCGAAGATATGCGCTGCACGAGCTCGGATTTGATCATCGGTGCTGCCGTCCGTGGCTGGGCGGAACCACCGCTCCGCCCGCTAGAGCACGATCCCGAAAAGCTACGGACTTTTCGGACAACATCATGCGACCAAGTGAAGGCTTAGAGCGAAATCGCGATTCAACGCAAAGCCATTTTACTTTAGTTCGCGGCTGGAGGGTGCCAAAGCGCCAGGAGTCCGTCAAGGTTGAGGCGCTCGATGGCCTGCACCGCTCCCCATTCCTCCAGACGGCGCGCGAAAGAACCGAGCCCCACTACGTCGAGACCGGTCACGACCGCCGTGTGCAGGAACGGCAAGTCGCCGAGCCGATCGCGCAGCCGATAGTTACGAACTGGCGTCTTGGGATCGATGTTCTTTTCCTTCGCTAGCCATGCGATCGCCGCCCTCTCGTCACCAAGCTCGTCGACGAGTTTGAGCGAAAGGCCCTGGCGTCCGGTGAAGACGCGCCCATCCGCCACGCGTTGCAACATTTCGTCGTCGAGCTGCCGGCGCGCCTTCACCATGCCTTTGAACCAGGAATAGGAGTCGGAGACGACGGCCTCGATCGCGGCGCGCGCCTCGGGCGAGGTCGGCTCGAAGCCGTTAGGCGCCGCCTTGAGCGGCGATGACTTGATCTCCTCGACCTTGACGCCGAGGGTTTTCAGGAGGTCGGTGAAGTTCGGGTATTGGAACAGGACGCCGATCGACCCGACCAGCGAGGTCTCCAGCGCGACGATATGATCGGCCGCCAGGGCCGCGATATAGCC
>DASSJW010000671.1:0-2732 GCA_035690995.1 Xanthobacteraceae bacterium | reverse complement strand
GGCAAGCGCGCCCGCGAAGGCTGATCCCAAGCCGAACGCCACCGCGGCAGCGCCGCGTGCTGCAACTCCCTCCGCACGGTTCGCGGTTGCCGCTGGTGAGCCGATATCCTCGGCCGATGCCGCCGCCCTGAAGGAAGCGGTGAACGCTGCGCGCCGGGGCAAGACAGCGCAGGCCGAGGATCTGCAGAAGGCCATCAACGATCCGGTCGCCCGCAAGCTGGTCGAATGGGCAATCCTGCGCAGCGACGGCACCAACAGCATCGACTTGCGCCGCTACATGGCTTTCATCAAGGACAATCCGAACTGGCCGGCGGTCGGCCTGCTGCGCCGCCGCGCCGAGGCTACACTCTGGGCAGACCGTCTCGATCCCGCTTTCGTGCGCGCATTTTTCGGCAAGGAGCGGCCGGCGACCACAAAGGGAAAATTCGCGCTCGCCCGCGCCCTTCTGTTGCAGGGCGACCGCGCCGGCGCACAGAGCCTGGTGCGCGAGGCCTGGCGCAATGACGAGTTCTCGGACGACCTCGAGGGCTTGGCCCTCGATGTCTTCCAGGGTCTCATCACATCGGCCGACCACAAGGCGCGCATGGACATGCGGCTGTATGCGGAAGATACCGAAGGGGGGCTGCGCTCCGCCAATCGCGCCGGCGGCAATGCGCCGGTCATCGCCAGGGCGCGCATCGCCGTGATCAACAAAGCCGCGAACGCGAAGGCGCTGCTCGATGCGGCGCCGGCGGAAGCGCATCGCGACATCGGATACATTTTCAGCCGCGCCCAGTTTCTTCGTCGTGCCGACAAGGCAGCCGAGGCCGCCGAGCTGATCCTATCGGTGCCGAACGACCCTGGCCAAGCGATCGACTCGGATCAGTGGTGGATCGAGCGGCGTCTGGTCGCCCGCAAGCTTCTCGATCTCGATGAGGATAAGACCGCCTATCGCGTCGCGCGCGACGCCGTGATCCCGAGCAAGGACAACTACCGCGCCGAGCATCAGTTCACCGCCGGCTGGATCGCCTTGCGCTTCCTCAATGATCCCGCGACCGCGCTCGCCCATTTCGCCAGAGTCGGCCAGGGCAATCACAACCCGATCACGCTCGCCCGCGCGGGCTACTGGCAGGGGCGCGCGGCGGAGGCGCTGGGGCGCCGAGACGAGGCGCGCGCACACTACGAGGCGGCCGCACGGTACTCCACCGCCTATTACGGCCAGATCGCGCGTGCGCGCCTCGGCCACAAGGACCTCGTGCTGCGCCCGCCGCCGGAACCCGCGCCGGATCGCGCCCGGCTCGAGGTCGCACGCGCGATCGAACTGCTCTACGCGATCGACGAACGCGATCTGATCGCGGGCTCGCTGGCCGATCTCGGCGAACGCTCGAGCGACGCCGTGGGGCTCGCGGCAATCGGTGAAGTCGCCGCCCGTCAAAGGGACGCGCGCGCCATGGTGCTGCTGGGCAAGTCGGCGCTCGGACGCGGACTCCCGCTCGAACATTATGCCTTTCCGACCTTCGGTATTCCCGACTATCACCCGATCGGACCGACGACCGAACCGGCCGTGGTCTACGCCATCGCGCGCCAGGAGAGCACCTTCAACCCGCGAACGGTATCGAGCGCGCGCGCCATGGGCCTGATGCAGGTCACGCCCGAGGCCGGCCGCTACGTGACCAAGAAGTTCGGGGCAACGTATGACGAGAAGCGGCTGCTGAGCGACCAGACCTATAACGTGGCGCTGGGCGCGGCGGAGCTCGGCGACCTCTACGCCGACTATCGCGGCTCGCACATCATGACCTTCGCCGGCTACAATGCCGGGCGCGGCCGCGTGAAGGAATGGATCGCAAAATACGGAGATCCGCGCGATCCCAAGGTCGACCCGATCGACTGGGTCGAGCGCATTCCGTTTTCCGAGACCCGCAACTACGTCCAACGCGTGCTGGAAAATCTCCAGGTCTATCGCGTGCGTTTCGGCGGCGGAGCGAAGCTGCTGATCGAGGCAGACCTGCGCCGCGGCGCGGCACAAAATTAAATCCCGGCGCGACGAGCGGCGAACGAACGCGTGTGCCCGACGTTCACGGCAGATTGAACTTGATCAGTTGATCGGTGATGCCGCCCCCACCCGGCGTCAGTGAGCCGCCGACGAAATAGACGTCCGATCCAATCACCGCCCCGCCGAATCCGTGCCGCCCCGCCGGCATCGGAGCAAGCGTGATCCAACGGTCGGCCTTGCCGTCATAGCCGTCATTCTCGGGAAAGGTGTGATTGGGCGGAAGCTCCCCGCCCAGGACCAGGATCATGTCCTGATACAGAGCGGCAGCGACCCCGCTGCGCGCCGTCGGAAGCGGCGCCGCTGACGTCCACGTGTCTCGCGCGGGATCATAGACGTCGTGCTGGCCAGTGCGGTCCGCGGGACCCGCGAGACGTCCCCCGATCGCATGTATCTTTCCGCCGGCCGCCACCACCGCCATGTGGTCACGCGCGCGCGGCAGTGGCGCGGCAACACTCCATTTCGCCGTCGCCGGGTCATAGACCTCATGCGTTGCGAGCGTCACTCCATCGAGCCCGCGTCCGCCGATGACGTGCAGTTTTCCGGCCAGCACCGCGACCCCCACCGACGCGCGCCCCGCTGACATGGGCGTGAGCATCTGCCAGCGGTCGCCGGCGGGGTCGTACTCGAACACGCCGTCGCCGGCGCCTTGGTGTACCGACGACGTGAACCCGCCGAATGCGTAGATTTTGCCGTCGAGCAC